>JBAVZT010000399.1:0-10207 GCA_049588955.1 Rhodanobacteraceae bacterium
CGCCGGCTTTGCGCAAGGAAGTCCAGCATCACCTTGACATCCGGCGCGCCGTCCGCGGCCGCGGCCAGCTCGGCGCGTGCTTCGGCCAATGGCAGGCCGGACAGATACAGTGTCTTGTAGGCGCGCTTGATCGCACCGATGCGTTCGCTCGAATAACCGCGCCTGCGCAGCCCTTCGCTGTTGACGCCGCGCGGTTCGGCATAGTTGCCGGCGACCGTGACATAAGGCGGAACATCGCGGTTGATGATGGCGCCCATCGCGGTGAACGCATGCGTGCCGATCTGACAGAACTGATGGATCAGGCTGAAGCCGCCAAGCGTCACGAAGTCGGCAATGCGGACGTGGCCGGCCAGCGACGCCGCATTGGCCATGATCGTGTTGTTGCCGACAATGCAGTCGTGTGCGATATGCACGTAGGCCATGAGCCAGTTGTCGTCCCCGATGCGGGTGGCACCACCACCGTCGGCGGTACCGCGGTTGAAGGTGACGAATTCGCGGATGACGTTGCGGTCGCCGATCACCAGCGCGGTCTCTTCGTCACGAAACTTCTTGTCCTGCGGCGGTGCACCGAGCGAGGCGAACTGGAAGATTCGGTTTTCGCGTCCGATGCGTGTCGATCCCTCGATCACCACGTGCGGCCCGATCCAGGTGCCATCGCCGATTTCGACGTCGGCGCCGATGATGCTGTAGGGGCCGACGCTGACGTTGCGACCCATACGAGCAGCAGGGTCGACCAGCGCGGTCGCATGAATCGTCACCCGGCGCGCCCCGCGCACAGCAGTTCGGCTTCGGCCACGACCTGGGTGTCGACCAGCGCCCGGCAACGAAACTGGCACATCGAGCGGATTTGACGCAGCTGTTCGATCTCGAGCGTAACCTGGTCGCCCGGAACCACCATGCGCGAAAATCGCGCCTTGTCGACTTTGGCCAGATAGAACAAGGCCCTGCGATTCTCGCCGTTCGCGATCGACAGATGGACGAGCAAGCCGCATGCCTGAGCCATCGACTCGATGAGCAGGACGCCGGGCATGACCGGATGGCCCGGAAAGTGACCCTGAAAGAACGGCTCGTTGACGCTGACGTTCTTGATCGCGGTCAGTCGCTCGCCCGGCGTGTAGGCAATCACGCGATCGACCAGCAGGAACGGATAGCGATGCGGCAGCAGGCTCTGGATCGCATCGGCGTCCAGCGGCAGCTTGAAGGCGTCCTCGATGTCCCTGCTTGTGTTCATGATTTTTTTTCCTTTTCGATCGCGGCGACGCGCCGGACCAGATCGTCGAGATGCTTGAAACGCGTGGCGTTGCGTCGCCATGCGCGGGTGTCTTGAATCGGTGTGCCGGACGAATATTCGCCGGCCGCGGAAATCGTGTGCGTTACCAGGCTCATCGCGGTCACCCGGACGTTGTCGGCAATGCTGAGGTGGCCGAGTATGCCAGCGCCGCCGCCGATCAGGCAGTGGCGGCCGATGGATGCGCTGCCGGCCACGGCGGAACAGCCGGCCATGGCGGTATGCGCGCCAATGGTCACGTTATGCGCGATCTGGATCTGATTGTCGAGGCGTACGTCGTTTTCCAGCACCGTATCGCCGAGCGTGCCGCGATCGATCGTGGTATTGGCGCCGATCTCGCAATCGTCGCCGATGCGCACCCCGCCGAGTTGCGGCACCTTGATCCAGCCGTCGTCGGTGAGCGCGATACCGAAACCGTCGGCCCCGATGACCGCGCCGGGATGGATCAGCACGCGCCGGCCGAGCAGAACCGAGGCAACCAGCGTGACGCGTGCGATCAGGCGCGAATGCGCACCCACGATGCAGTCGCGCCCGACGCTGCAATGCGGGCCGATTTCGGCGCCTTCCTCGATCCGCGCACCGGGTTCGATCACGCAGAACGGACCGATGCAGGCACTGGCGGAGACATGGGCGTCGTCGGCGACCACGGCGCTCGGATGGATACCGGCTGCGCGCGCCGTATCTGGCGCGAACAACGCGGCGACTCGCGCAAACGCGACGTAGGGGTCCGCCGCGATCAGCGCGGCGGTGGGACACATCGATGCGTCGGTTTCGCGCACGATCACGGCACCTGCGCGGGTCGCGGCAAGTTGCGCCCGGTAGCGCGGGTTGGCGAGAAACCCGAGCTGGTCGGGGCCCGCATCGCCGAGTGTGGCGACACCGCGAATCACGCGTTTGGCGTCGCCGCGCAGTTCGAGCCTGCAGCGTGAAGCGATCTGGTCGAGTGGAATCGATCGGGTCATTGCTTGCCGACCGTTTTCTGATACTGGCGTTTCAGCCGATCGAGCACCTGGTCGGTGATGTCCACCCTGGAACTGGCGTAGACCACGGGGCTTGGCACGATCAGGTCGTAGCCTTGCTCCCGCGCAAATTCGACCACCGCATTGTTGATGTCGCGCCAGCTCCGGTCGAGCTCCTGATCGCTGCGCGATTTCAATTCTGCGCGCAGCGCATCGCGGTTGCGCTTGATCGAACGGTCGAGGGCATCGATCTCGCGTTTGCGTGAAACCGCGTCGTCGCTGCCGGCATGTTCGCCGTGGCGGTCCCGTTCCGCTCGCAACGCGGCCAGGCGCCTCTCGTCGGCCTTGAGGGCCTCATCACGCGGGGCGAATTCCTTCTCGAGCTCGTTGCGGCTGGCGATGACCTGAGGCGCGTTGTCGAGCAGGCGTTTCATGTCGACATACCCGATTTTGCCGGTGCGCTCCTGTGCCACGGCAACCGCGCTTCCTGCAATCGCCGCAGCGAGCAGGAGCAGACGGATCCATGATCCTGCCAGTGCACTACGACTCACGCGGCGGTCTCCCTGATGGTCTCTTGCGTCGCCCCTGCGCGTCGCCGAGCCGCTGTCTAGAACGTGTTGCCAAACGTGAACTGGAGAGCTTCGGTGTCATCTCCCGGTTTCTTGCGAATGGGTTTGGACAAGTTGATGACAATCGGGCCGATCGGTGCGCGCCAATGCAGTGACAGACCGGTGGACGCGCGCAACTCGCCGGCGCTGAACGTGCTGTAATCCCTGAACACATTGCCGACATCGACGAACAATGACAACCGCACGCGGTCGTCGTCCGTCTTGGTGAACGGGACCGGGAAAATGATTTCGGCCGAGCCTACGGTCTTGAACGCACCGCCCAGCGGCTGGCGGCAGTTCTTGTTGCTGGCCGGGCAGATCGTCGGGTTGAGGATTTCATACGGACCCAGCGTGTTGTCGCGAAAACCGCGCACGTCGGATACGCCGCCGGCGAAGAAATTCTCGAAGAACGGCAGCCCGCTGATGTCCTTGCGCGCGCCATCGCCATTGGCGTTGTGGATATTGTCGGCCGCCTTGATGCTGCCGTAGCTGTCGCCGTAGCCGATGTTGAAATTGCCGTAGAAGGTGAAGTTGCGGGTCAGCGGAAGGTATTGCCCGAACTTGTAGTTGAATTTGTAGTATTCGACCGTCGCGCCCGGCAGCGTCGCTTCGAGCGACACCGTCTGCAGCGAACCGCGGGTCGGGTTGAAGAACTTGTTGCGAGTGTCATGCGCCCACGACAACTGCGCCTTGACCGCGTGAAACGTGCGGTGGTTGATCTGTACCAGATAATTGATGAACGACTGCGGCGTCAAACCCGGGAACGTCGTGATCTTCGTCTGACTGATGCCGATTTGCGTATTGATCGTATCGCTTTCGCTGATCGGAATGCCGAGATAGGTACTGAACTCGTCGGAGTTGGTCAGGTAACTCGCGATGTTCGCCTGACCCTGGTCGAGCTCGGCATGAGTCAGGTTGTAGCCGAGGCCGAGACCATCGTCGGTCAGGTACGGTTCGAAGTAGGACAACCGATAGGTCTTGAGAAAGGAACTCTGTGAAACCGTGAACCCGAAGCGATCGCCGGTGCCGAAAAAGTTGTTCTGCTGTACCGAGATACTCGCGATGATGCCTTGCAGCTGCGAATAACCGATGCCGAACTGGAAACTTCCGGAATTCTCCTCGGCGACCGTGACGTCGACATCGACCTGGTCTTCGGTGCCTGGAACCTTCGGGGTGTCGATGGTTACCGAACTGAAATAACCCAGCCGCTGCAGGCGGATCTTGGAGCGGTCGATGGCCGCCTGCGAATACCACGCTCCCTCGAGCTGACGCATCTCGCGCCGCAGCACATTGTCCTCGGTATGCGCGTTGCCCTTGAACACGATGCGATGGACATACACGCGCTTGCCGGGTTCGACATTGAAATTCAGCGCGACCAGATGCTTGTCCTTGTCGACTGTCGGAATCGGATGCACCTCGGCGAATGCGTAGCCGATATTGGCGAGCACCGAGGTGATCGCGTCGGAGGACGCCTCGACCTTGCGGCGCGAAAACAGCTCGCCCGGTGCGACCGTGATCAGCTTGCGCAGATCCTTTTCCTTGAGAATCAGATCTCCGGTCAGCGTGATCTCGCCGATGTTGTAGATGTCGCCCTCGTGAATGTCGGCGTCGACGTATATCTTGCGCTTGTCCGGGCTGATCGCTACCTCGGTGGAATCGACGTTGAAATCGACATAGCCGCGATCGAGGTAGTACGAACTCAGCTTTTCCAGGTCACCTGACAATTTCTCGCGCGAATACTGATCGTCCTTGGTGTACCAGGACAGCAACCCGGTGGTGTCGGACTCGAAATCGCCGCGCAGTTCCCTGTCGCTGAAGGTCTTGTTGCCGACAATGTTCAGGTGCTTGATCTGTGCGGCTCTGCCTTCGGTAATGTTGATCGCGACTTCGACCCGGTTGCGATCCAGATTGACCGCCGAGGTCTTGACCGAGACGTTGTACTTGCCCCGGTTGTAGTACTGTCGGGTGAGCTCGCTCTGCACCTCGTCGAGCTTGAGTCGGTCGAACGGTTCGCCTTCGGACAGGCCGATGCCCTTGAGCCCCTTGCGCAGGTCCTCTTCCTTCAGATCCTTGTTGCCGCGAATGGCGATCTTCGAGATCTGCGGGCGCTCCTTGACCGTGATGATCAGGATGTCGCCTTGATGCGACAGACGCACGTCGTTGAAGAAGCCGGTCTTGTACAGCGCGCGAATCGACTGCGCGGCGCGTGCGGGCGTCAATGTGTCGCCGCGTTCGACTGGCAGATAGGTGAATACGGTGCCCGGGGCGATGCGCGCAAGCCCGTCGACGCGGATTTCAGAAATCGTGAAACTGTCGGCGGCAACTGCGTCGTGGCAGAACCAGGCGAACAGGAGCAGGGCGGCAAGTCGCTTCATCGTCACTTCCATCCGGGCGTCGGCAGACTCGCGGCGGGCGCATGCCGCGGCCTTTCTTGTTGTGCGGGCAATCTCCGGATCAGGATGCGATCCGAAGGATGTCGTTGTAGAACGCCAGGCCCATCAGGGCCACGAGTGCCGTCAGCCCGACATACTGGCCGGCGATCTGCACGCGTTCGCTCACCGGACTGCCCTTTACCAGTTCGATAAGGTAATACAGCAGGTGGCCGCCGTCCAAGACCGGGATCGGCAGCAGGTTCATTATCGCAAGGCTGAGCGAAATCAGGGCGAGGAAACTCAGGAACCAGGCAAAGCCCATTTGCGCCGACGTGTTGGCGTACTGCGCGATCGTGATCACGCCCGAGATATTCTTCAGCGAAGCATTGCCGCTGACCATCTTCCAGAGCATGTCGAGCGTGTCGCGGGTCATGTGCCAGGTTTCGGCGAGGGCGGCCGGAAACGCGGCGAACGGGCCGTAGCGCAACGTCGTGTCGTAGTGCGCCTGCACGGGCTCGGCGGTAACTCCCAGTATCCAGGCTTCGTGGCCGTCCCGCTGTTGGCGCACCGGCTGCGCCGAGATGGCCAGATGTCGACCGCTGCGCAGCACATCGAGCGCAAGTGCGGTTCCGGCCCCCGTCCGCTTCGGAATTTCCGTCTGCAGGTCGCGCCAGTCGTCGATGGGGTCGCCGTCTATCGCGACAATTCGATCGCCCGGCTTGAGTCCGGCGCGGGCGGCCGCGCTGCCGGGTTGTACCGTTCCGACCACGGGAGGCACCGCAATTTGCGCGGGCATCAGGCCGATATCGTGGAACAGGGTACCTTCATCCTGATCGGCTGGCAGACGTGAAAGCGCC
Organism: Rhodanobacteraceae bacterium; assembly: GCA_049588955.1. Taxonomy (GTDB): domain Bacteria; phylum Pseudomonadota; class Gammaproteobacteria; order Xanthomonadales; family Rhodanobacteraceae; genus Dokdonella_A. Next base: position 6,085 of record JBAVZT010000399.1, read on the forward strand.
AGCGTGCGCTCGTCGCTGCGGCCTTGCGCATCGACCACCGCGATATCGACATCGCGCCGATCCATGGCCGCCTTGGCGAGGGCCAGGCTCGCATCGGTCCAGGTCTTCACCTGTTCATCGTCGATGCGCGTAATGCGCTCGCCGGCGCGCAGACCTGCGCTTGCCGCCAGTGCGTCGGTAGGTCCGAGGACCGGCAGGTAGTCCGGTTTGCCGATCACGAACATCAGCCAGAAAGCGGCCACCGCAAACAGCAGATTGAAGGCCGGTCCGGCTGCACTGATCGCCATGCGCTGGAGTACAGGCTTGCGGTTGTATGCCCGCTCGATCTCGTTCGCGGCGACTTCGCCCTCGTGTTCGTCGAGCATCTTGACGTAGCCGCCGAGCGGCACTGCGGCTATCGCGAATTCGGTGCCATGGCGATCACGGCGCGACCACAGCGGCTTGCCGAAGCCGACCGAAAAGCGCAGGACCTTCACGCCGCAACGCCGCGCAACCACGAAATGGCCGAACTCGTGAAACGTGATCAATACGCCGAGCGTGACGATCAGCCACCACACGGAACCAAGAATTTCGCTCATTCGCTACTCTCTGAATTGTTTCCGCGGCGATCCAGAGATCGCCGGCGACGCGCGGGTCCGGGATTCAAGCGGCAGACCGCGCAATGATACGTTGCGCCAGCCGACGCGCGGTTAAATCGCTGTCAATCACGGCTTCGAGACTGTCGGCCTCCTCGTTCGGCGCGGCCGCCAGCGTTTGTTCGATGACCTCGGCAATACCCAGAAACGGCAGCCGGCCCGCGAGAAATGCAGCCACGGCTTCCTCATTGGCCGCGTTGAGCACGGCCGGTGCCGTGCCGCCGGCGCCGAGTGCATGATAGGCCAGATCGATGCAGCGGAAGGTTTCGCGGTCCGGGCTTTCGAAGTCCAGACGCGAACGGGCGACGAGATCAAGCGGCGCAACGCCGGCTTCCACCCGTTCGGGCCACGCCAGCGCGTAGGCCAGGGCGGTGCGCATGTCCGGGTTGCCGAGCTGGGCCAGCACCGACCCATCGACGTATTCGACCAGCGAATGGACGATGCTTTGCGGATGCACGACGATATCGATCGCATCGGCCGGCGCCGCGAACAGGAAATGCGCCTCGATGACCTCCAGACCCTTGTTCATCAAGGTCGCCGAGTCCACCGAGATCTTGCGGCCCATGCGCCAGTTCGGGTGCGCGCAGGCCATGTCCGGCGTTACCCGGGCGAGCTCGGCGCGGGTCCGGCCGCGAAACGGACCGCCCGACGCAGTCAGCAGGATGCGCCACACGCCCGCGCGCGCCAGATCCGACCGCCCCGGCGGGAGACACTGGAATACGGCATTGTGTTCGGAGTCGATCGGCAACAGGTCGCCGCCCCCAACGGACAACGCCGCCAGCAGCAATGGCCCCGCCATCACAATCGCTTCCTTGTTGGCCAGCAACAGGCGCTTGCCGCTGCGCGCCGCGGCCAGCGTCGAGGCCAGACCTGCCGCGCCGACGATGCCGGCGATCACGGTGTCGCAAAGATCGCCTCCGGCGGCCTCGGTCAAGGCTTCGGGGCCGGCCTCGACCCGGATCGTCGTTTCGCGGAGACGTTCGCGCAAGGCGGTCTCGCAGGATGCGTCGGCGATCACTGCAAGATCCGGGCGAAAGCGTTCGCAGGCTTCGGCCAGTGCGACCACGTTGCGATGCGCGGCGAGCACGCTTGCGCGGAACCGTTGCGGATGGCGTGCGATCACATCGAGTGTGCTGGTGCCGATCGACCCGGTTGCGCCGAGGACGGCGATACGTCTCATGGCAACAACGTCAGGTGAAGCAGGGTCTGGCATACGGTGAATACCGGCAACGCCGCGAACACGCTGTCGAGCCGGTCGAACAAGCCGCCATGGCCGGGGAACAGCGTGCCTGAGTCCTTCACCCGGGCCTGACGCTTGATCAGGCTCTCGAACAGATCGCCCACGACCGACGCGGCGACGGCAAGCAGCGCCATAGCGGCCACTGCGATCAGGGCACCGCCGCGCGCACCGAACAGCAGGCCACCGATCAGGGCGACCGATGCCGAACCGGCCAGTGCTCCCCAAACGCCGGCGGTGGTCTTGCCCGGGCTGATGCGCGGCGCGAGCCGGGTCGATCCGTAGCGGCTCCCCGCGAAGTAGGCCGCGATGTCCGCAGCCCAGATCAGGAGCAGCGCAAACAAGGCCCAGGCGTGACCATGCACGGGCTGGCGGTGCAGTTGCAGCAGTGCTGTCCATGCCGGAATCACCGCGAGCACGCCGGCCGCGAGCTTGACGGCGAGATTGGCGGTCGTGGAGGCGACGGCGAAACTGAAATGCCCGAGCCAGATCAGCGCCAGCAGCCACCAGGCGACGCCGAGGCCGATGACAATCCACCACCACGAGGAGCCGTCACGCGCCAGCCACAACAGCCACAGGATCGCCGCGCTGAATCCAAGCACGACGATGCGCGCGGCGATCGAGCGCATGCCGAGCAGGTTGGTCCACTCCCAAAGCGCCAACAGCGAGATGCCGGCGGTCAGCAGCGCGAAGGGCGGGCTCGGCAGGAACAACACCAGCGCGATCGTGACCGGTGCGACCACGACGGCCGTCAGGATTCGCTGTTTCATGGATCGCACCGGTTCGGCATGGCGATCCGGATCAACCGGTTGAACGCAACTGCTGTGGCGCGCGACCATACCGGCGTTCGCGACTTGAATATTCCGCCAGCGCTTGATCGAGCATCGCGGCATCGACATCGGGCCACAGCGCATCGGTGAAAAACAGTTCCGAGTAGGCAATCTGCCAGAGCAGAAAATTGCTGATGCGAAACTCGCCGCCGGTACGGATCAGCAGATCGACAGGGACCATATCGGCAAGGCAGAAATACTTCGCCAGGCTTTGCTCGCTGATGTCTTCGGGGCGAAGTGTGCCGGCCGCAACCGCCTCGGCACTGCGCCGCGCCGCATGGACGATGTCCCAGCGGCCACCGTAATTGACGGCTACATTGAGTCGAAGCGCGGTATTGGCCTGCGTCTTCGACATCGCACCATGCATGCGCCCGCGCAGGTCGGGGTCGAACGCTTCCAGATCGCCAATGAATTCCACGCGCACGCCGTTGCCGTGCAGCTCGTCCAGTTCGCGATCGAGCGCCTTGACGAACAACTGCATCAACGCCCCGACCTCGGCGGCCGGCCGCCTCCAGTTCTCGCTGGAAAACGCGAACAGGGTCAGGACAGCGACGCCTCGCTCGAGACAGAACTCGACCGCCGCGCGAACGGCCTTCTGGCCCTCGCGATGACCGAAGCTGCGCGGACGCCGCCGCTGTTCGGCCCAGCGCCCGTTGCCGTCCATGACGATGGCGATATGCGCCGGCACGCGGGGCTCCCGATGGTCCGGGAGTTTCGGGGCAGCCATCGTGGTTGGCCGCCTCACATCGACATCAACTCGTCTTCCTTCGCCTTGACCACGGCATCGACGTCCTTGACGAACTTGTCGGTCAGCTTCTGGATCTCGTCGTCCGCGCGCCGTTCGTCGTCTTCGGAGATGGTCTTGTCCTTCTGCAATTCCTTGATCTGATGCAGCGCATCGCGGCGGATATTGCGCACCGCAACCTTGGCGGTCTCCCCCTCGTGGGCGACGTGCCGGGACAGCTCCTTGCGACGCTCCTCGGTCAACACCGGAATATTGATGCGGATCACGGTGCCGACGGTGGTCGGGTTCAGGCCAAGGTCGGAAGCCAGAATCGCCTTCTCGATCGGACCGACCATGGTCTTCTCGAACGGAGTGATCGTGATCGAGCGTGCGTCGGCGATTGCGACGTTGGCCACCTGGGTAATCGGCGTATCGGCACCGTAATAGGGCACCTTGAGTGGCTCGATCAGAGCGGTGCTGGCTCGCCCCGTGCGCAGGCGCGAGAGTTCGTGCTGCAGTGACTCGACACTCTTGTGCATGCGCGTCTGCGCATCCTTCTTGATGTCCTCAAGCATGGTCCGGTCGCCATTGGTGTTCTGCACATGAACGGTGAGTATAGCAGCGGGGTTGCGATCGGCGGCTCGGGTTGACGCCGATCACATGACCGTTCCCGGCGGGAATTGGCGCGTTGGTGTGG
>JBAVZT010000400.1:0-4543 GCA_049588955.1 Rhodanobacteraceae bacterium
ACAGGAGATCGAACGCGAACAACAGCGTCGGCGCGGTCCGGTCGGCCGCCGCGATGTCGTGTTCGGTCTTCAGGTGAACCCGATTCTGCAGCGCGTTGAACGATGGCTTGCCGCCGGCGTCGAACGCGACGATTTCACCATCGAGGATCATGCCGTGCCCGCTCTGCTCGCGCAGCTCCGCGACAAGCCGCGGGAAGCCGCCGGCCAGTTCGAGGCCACGCCGTGATCGCAGTCGCGCGCCGCGCTCGTCGAGGAACGCGAGCACACGATAGCCGTCGAGTTTCGGTTCCCACATCCAGTCCGGGTCGTCAAACGGTGCGTCGGCGACCTCGGCCTGCATCGGCGCGAACGCGGCCGGCATGGCGGCGATCTTCCCCGACGGGACGAGTCGCTTGGCCGGCATGCGCTGTACCGGAACGATCTTGAGGTCTTTCACGGCAACGCCGGACAGCACCGAGCGGTCCCGGGCGGTCACCGCGTCTGTCGTGACAAAGCGATCCTTGTGCTTGATCAGCAGCCAGTTCTTCGCATCCTTCGTGCGCACGAGTGCGAACGAACCCTTGAGCTTTTCGCCGCGCAACTGGATGCCGAGCTTGCCGGCGTCGATGCCCTCGCGCACGCGGCGCTCGGCTTCGGCGCGATCGTGGAACGAGGTGCCGCCTTCGTCCGGACTGTAGACGCCGCAATCCCACACGATGACTTCCCCGGCACCGTACTGGCCGGGGGGAATCACGCCCTCGAACGAGGCGTAGTCGTAGGGATGGTCCTCGACAAGGACCGCAAGGCGTTTGTCGTTCGGATCGAGCGACGGACCCTTCGGCACCGCCCACGATTTCAGCACGCCTTCGCATTCGAGGCGAAAGTCGTAGTGCAATTGCCGAGCCGCGTGTTGCTGGACCACGAACAGCAGCGGGCCCGCGCCGCCCTCGGGCACGTTCGGACCCGGTTCGGGGGTGGCTTCGAAGCGGCGCTTGGCGGAATATTCGCTGAGTTTCGCCATCTCGATCAATCCACTGGGGCGGGCCGGACGATGACAGTGCAATTATGGGCAGGGGCGAGCGGCTATTCCTACAAGGAATGGAAAGGCTCGTTCTATCCCGACACGATCAAGCCCGACGGCATGCTGGCCTGGTACGCCGAACGCCTCTCCACGGTCGAGATCAACAATACCTTCTATCGGATGCCGAAGACGTCGGTGCTGGAAAACTGGGCCGCTGCGACGCCGGAGCGCTTTCGTTTCGCGATCAAGGCGCCGCGGCGCATCACCCACGTGGCACGCCTGAAAGCCGACAGCGCAGCCGACGCGGTCGCCTGGCTGTACCAGGCGCTCGAATCGCTCGGCGCCAGGCGCGGGCCGGTATTGTTCCAGTTGCCGCCTTTCCAGAAGAAGGACGTGACGCGGTTGCGCGAGTTCCTCACGCTGCTGCCGTCCGATCATCGCGCCGCATTCGAGTTTCGCCACGAAAGCTGGTTCGACGACAGCGTGCATGCGTTGCTGAAAGACGCGGGCGCGGCCTTGTGCCTGTCCGAGCGCGAAGACCAAGCGTCGCCGCCGCTGGTCGAAACCGCATCGTGGGGTTATGTGCGGCTGCGTCTGGAGCACTACGACGATACCGATCTCGCGCAGTGGGCCGCGCGACTGGCGGCGACATCGTGGCGGGACGCGTACGTGTATTTCATGCACGAGCCGACTGCGCCGGACTATGCGCAGACACTGTTGCGACTTGCATCGGCGTAGGCTGCACGCGATGTCGCAATGTCGACCCCTGACGATCGCGCTCGGAGCCGGGCAGCAGGTCTCGGGCCTGATGCAGTCCCCGCCGCAGGCGCGGGCGTGCCTGGTGCTTGCGCACGGCGCCGGCGCCGGCATGGAGCATCCGTTCATGGCAGCGGTCGCGCAGGGTCTTGCCGTACGCGGCATAGCGACCTTGCGCTACCAGTTTCCGTACATGCAGCGCGGCTCGAAACGACCGGATCCGCCGAACGTGGCTCACGCCGCCGTGCGTGCCGCCGTCGCGGAAGCGCAACGGCAGGTTCCCGATCTGCCGCTGTTTGCCGGCGGCAAGTCGTTCGGTGCGCGCATGACTTCGCAGGCGCAGGCCGCGATGGCGTTGCCCGGCGTTCACGGGCTCGCGTTTCTCGGTTTTCCGCTGCACCCGGCCGGCAAACCGTCGGACCAGCGCGCGACGCACCTGCTCGAGGTAACGCTGCCGATGCTGTTCGTGCAGGGCAGCCGCGACACGCTGGCGAGTCTGGATTTGCTGCAGCCCATGATCGATCGCCTCGGCGCGCGTGCCACGCTGCACGTGATCGCACACGCCGATCATTCGTTCCATGTGCCGGTGCGATCGGGGCGGTCCGACGCCGAGGTCATGGACCAGGCGCTGGATGTGCTGGCGCGATGGATGGCCGCGAACGCGCGATGAGTCCGGCAACGTGACCAACAAGCGCTGGATGATCGGCCGGCTGATGCTGGTGGCCGTGATCGGCTTGCTGGCATTCATCTCGGGCGTGTGGGCCGCGTTCGCGTTGTGGTATCAGTTGCCGGGTGGCGTGCTGGCACGAGCGCTCGGCTGCGCGACATGGTCGATCCTGGTGATTGCATTGGCGGTGTGTGCCGTCCGCTCGCAAAGCGGGCTGCCGATCGGAATCTACGCACTGGCGTACGCGCTCCTGCTCGGGTGGTGGGTGCGCATAGCGCCGTCGCATGATCGCGTGTGGGCGGACGACGTCGGGCATCTGCTGGCCGGCCGGATCGCGGGCGACAGCGTCACGCTGGTCAACGTGCGCGATTTCACCTGGCGCACGCCTCGCGATTATGACGTGCGCTGGGAAACGTGCAGCTACGATCTCGGCAGCCTGGTTTCCGCCGACGCGGTGCTGTCCTACTGGGGCAGTCCGGTGATTGCGCACGCGATGATCTCGTTCGGCTTCAGTGACCGCCGTCACGTCGTGTTTTCGGTGGAGATCCGCAAGGAGCGGCACCAGCAGTACTCGCCGATCGGCGGATTCTTCAAGCAGTACGAGACCATTCTCGTGGCCGCCGAGGAACGCGACATCATTCGCGTGCGCACCAATGCGCGCGGGGAAGACGTCTACCTTTATCCATTGCGCATGGACCGTGCGACGATGCGCGAGCTGTTCGTGTCGTACGTGAACGCGGCGAACCGACTGATGGAAGTGCCGGCGTTCTACCACACCGTCACATCCAACTGCACCACGCTGGTCTACCGGATGGCCAAACGCATTGGACCGGGCCTGTCGTGGGATCCGCGTCTGCTGCTGACCGGATACCTGCCGGGCTACTTCTACCAGATCGGCGCGGTCGACCGGCGCGTGTCGCTCGACGAACTGCGCCGGCGCAGCCGCATCAGCGAACAGGCGAGAAACAGCGCGGCATCGGACGATTTCTCGGCGGCGATTCGGCCGCAAACGGAGGCAGCGAACGGCAGGTCGGTGCCTCGCGCTCGATGACCAGGCGAGCGCTTGTGTGCGTTGTGGTTTCGTGCGCTTATTTGGGAGCGAGGCGGATGGCGCCATCGATCCGGATCACGCTGCCGTTGAGGTAGCGATTGCCCAGGATGAAGGCGACCGTGTCGGCGAACTCTTCGGGCGCACCCAGCCGCGAAGGGTAGGGCACCTGCGCGCACAGCGAGTCATGCACCGACTCCGGCATGCCGTCGACCATCGGCGTATGAAAGACGCCGGGCGCGATCGTCATCACACGCACGCCGATGCGCGCGAACTCGCGTGCCATCGGCAGCGTCATGCCGACGATGCCGCCCTTGGAAGCCGCGTATGCCGCCTGACCGACCTGACCTTCGTAGGCGGCGACCGACGCGGTGTTGACGATCACGCCGCGTTCGCCATCGTCGCCCGGCTCGTTCTGCTGCATGAGCGCGGCTGCGGCCTTGGCGACGTTGAAACTGCCGATCAGATTGACCGTCACTGTCTTGCTGAAGCTTGCGAGCGGCATCGGCCCTTCCTTGCCGAGCACGCGTCCCGCGCCGAGAATGCCGGCGCAGTTGACCACAACGTTGAGCCCGCCCATCTTCGCGTGGACGTCCGCCAGCGCGGCCACGATGTCCGGTTCCGACCCGACATCGCTGCGTCGGAAACACGCGTCGGGACCGAGTTCCTGGGCGGCGGCTGCGCCGCGCTCGTCGTCGAGATCGATCAAGGCGACCCGGCCTCCCTTTGCGAACAGATGTTTTGCAACTGCCAATCCGAGGCCTGATGCGCCGCCGGTGACGACGGCCCTGACGTGTTCGAGTTGCATGGCGGACTCCCGATGGCGGAACGGTCGCGATTCTAGCAGGCCGCCGTCTGAACCCGACCGCACGTCGTCAGAGATCGCGCACGAAATAACGGTCGCAGCCGAAATGCCCGGTGTTGCCGAGCGCTCGTTCGATGCGACGGAACCCGTTGGCGAGTTAGAGACGCTGCGCGGCGTCCATGCCGGTCAGCGTTTCCAGATAGCAGCGCCGGTAACCGATCTCGCGTGCCGTTTCGAGGCAGCGCCGGATCAACGCGCGTCCTGCCC
>JBAVZT010000401.1:0-5086 GCA_049588955.1 Rhodanobacteraceae bacterium
GCGCAACTCGATCCTGCTGGTGGACTTCATCAACCACTCGCTGGCGACCGGCTTGAGTCTCGAACAGGCGGTCATCCAATCGGGTGCGGTGCGCGCCAAACCGATCATCCTGACCGCGCTGGCGGCCATGCTCGGCGCGTTCTTCATCTTGAGCGATCCGATCTTCCAGGGGCTGGCCGTGTCGCTGGTATTCGGGGTGCTGGTTTCCACCGTGCTGACGCTGCTGGTGATCCCGTTGCTGTATTACACCCTGCTGGTCCGCCGCGGTGCGTCCGAATCGCAAACAGCAGACGCGCAATGAGCGACACCGGCGCACGCATCCATCCATCACTCCGACGGAGACACGCCGTCAGCGAATCGGAAACATTCACTTTGACCCTGACCAGGAAAACGACTACGCCTCTCGGGTCGAATTCGACGGTACCGCGATTTCGCGCTGCGTACCGACGAATCCGCGCCGATGGACGGCGACAGCGGACCCGATCCGTCGCGCCCGCTGGTCACCGCCGTCGCAAACTGCCTGAGCCCGAGTCCGTTGTTCGCGATGCGCAAGTTCAAGTACACCCCGGACCACTGATCGCGCATGCCCGGGAGGAACTTGAAACGGAACACCGCCGGGAGCTGGCGCATCGAGCGCATTGCAGTGGAAATGGATGTCGGTGATACGCGGCCCCCATTGGGATCGCATCCTCGATCAATCCGAAGACTTCTGCATCGTCCCGCAAGCTTGCGTCAGGGTGTCGTGTTGGACCTCAGCGTGCGCGATGCGACGGGCGCATTGCTGACGCGTCAGGGTCGGCATGGGCCGGGCTGCGGTAGCACCGGGTGGTGAAATCGCCGTTTCGCGTCACAGATCGAGGGTATGTACCACTTGTGAGGCGTCCCCGGGGTCCGACGCGCTATGGAAACCCAGGAAATGCGCCAGTTCGCGCATCGCCTGATTGGCGCTGTCGTCGATCGAAACCATCTGACGAAAGCCGTTGCGGCGCGCCATGTCGATCAGATGGCGCATCAAGGTCACGCCGAGGCCGCGATGCCTCCAGTTGTCGGCAACCGTAACTGCGCACTCGCAATGCTTGTCGTCGCCAAAGGCGCTATAGCGGCTCACCCCGACCTCACGCAGCGCGCCGTCCTCGTGCGCCAGGGCCACGAAGGCCAGGGTCTGGGTGTCATCGACATTCATCAGTTGATCGAGCAATGCGGGACTCACGCCACTCATCGAACCGAGAAAACGGAAATGACGCGTCTCCGGCGAAAGGCGATTGATGAAGTCGCTTTCGCGCTCACGATCTTCCGCACGAAGCGGCCGGATCAGCACGGGGCTGCCATCGTTCAGCTTCTCGATCCAGTGATTGCCGGTAATTTCGGGGAAGGCCGGCGCCGATGGGCGTCCGGTGCTGCTGGAATTCGACATGCAGAGCCTCCATCAATCGCACGCACCTGATGGCCGATGGGCCAAGCTTGCGAGCCGGTGCATATCCTGCCCAAGTTGCGAAAACATCATTTGATCGAAGTCAATAAGAAACCGATATCGACTTCAGCTTGCCTCGCTCCCGAAATGCATCGGCCGGTCGTCGCCGCACAATCCGGCCAGAAGCGCGGGGCGCAAGATGTGCACCTTCTTGCGCTCAACCGCGAGGACGCCCTCGGCTTCCATTCGGCCGAACAGGCGGCTGACCGTTTCCATCGCCAATCCGAGATAACTGGCCAGATCGTGGCGCGACATCGGCAACGACAACCTCAGCGGATCGCGCGACAATCGTTCGTAGCGCTCAGCGAAGCCGCGCAGAAATATGGCAAGACGCTCCTGGGCATGCTGCCGGCCCATGATCACGAGATGGCCATGATCGGCCGCCACTTCGCGGCTGACGACGCGCACCAATTGCTGATGCAGTTTGGGTATCTCGCTCACGAGCCGCTGCAGTTGCGCGTGCGGCAGTTCGCAGATGCTCGCACGCTCCAGCGCCTCGGCGCCGCAAAGATGGCGATTGTCGGCCATCGCGTCCATGCCCACGATTTCGCCGGGCAAATGGAAGCCCAGCACCTGCACATCGCCGGCGGGGTTTTCCACGTAAGTCTTGAGCGATCCGGTCCGCACGACATACAGCGCGTGGAACGAGTCGCCCTGACGGTAAAGCGTCTTGCCGCGTTCAAGCAAGCGCTTGTCGCGTACCACTGCATCCAGCCGCTGCAGGTCGGTATCCCCGACACCGGCCGGCAGGCACAGCTCGCGTAGCGCACAAGACGCACAACTGCGCCGCAGCTGATCAAGGTCCAGAACGACTGCACCGGCTTCCATCACGGTCAAGGTGCAAGGCGGTCGGCCGCCCTCTCCGCAAAACCTGCATTATAACCTCGCATAACCGTGAGACCGGCTCGTTTGCAGCCCGATGATGCGACCTGACAGTCATCGAAGAGCGCACGGGCTCAGGCACGCGTCGAAAATCCGTGTGTTTCCAATCGAGGGTGGCGATGCCCGACAGGATCCATGATCGCGCAGAGAGCGCAAATCCGAGCTGTCATCTTTTGCCAATGGCGCTGGCGATCGCGAAACCGAATTTCCTCTCGATCAGGTTTGCGGGCGTAGAGTCGACGCGAGAGCGGCGTATTCCGGCATTCACGGCGGCCAAACCTACTATTTTTGCTCGCGACAATGTTGCGGCAAATTTCCCACTGCCCTCCGCCTGGGCGGGCTACGGATTTCGTTCGTTGCGCGCGGTCATCCCGTCACCTTTGAGCCGGATTGCAACGGAAGGGAGCCACGGAAAATCAGGCGGTCCAAGGCCTGCGGATAGAGCGGCCTCAGCTTGACGATGAAATCCCAGGCCATCAGCAACGCACCCGCCGCGAACACGACGTCGCCAGGCAGACGCATCCATTGCCAGAACAACGTCTTGTCGTAAAACGCGTTGCTGCGCGCATAGGCCAGTCCGTGTTCAAAGACCGCATCGAGTTGCGGCCACCCGATCGGAAAGAAATTCAGGAAGATCCACAGCACCAGCCCTGCGTTGTAGAGCCAGAAGGCCGCCAGCCCGAGCTTTTCGCCGAAGCGATATTTGTCCGCAGCGACATAGCGCATGCAGAAATACACCAGACCGATCGCGAGCTCCCCGAAAGCCCCGAACAGCGCCGTATGCGCATGATTCAAGGTAAGAAAGGTTCCGTGCTCGTAGTAATTCACGAGTGGCGCGTTGAGCGTTCCACCACCGAAGACGCCGGCGCCCACGAAATTCCAGAACGCGGCACCGATGATGTACGTGTAGGCGAGCCGGTACTTGAATTCCCGATGTTTGCTGATGAGGCGATGGTGGTTGATCGCTTCGATGATCAGCAGCACGAGTGGCAGCACTTCGATGAACGAGAACATGCTGCCCATCGGCACCCACATGCTCGGGCCGCCCGCCCAGTAGAGATGGTGACCGGTGCCCACGACACCACCGAGGAAAATCAGGATGATTTCGAAATACGTCGCGCGCTCTGCCAGTTTGCGCGAGACGAGCCCGACCGCCATCAACAGGTAGGCACTCATGGCGGCGGCGAAGAATTCGAAGGACTGCTCGACCCACAGGTGCACGACCCACCAGCGCCAGAAATCCGTGAGGGTGAAGGATTTCTCGATGCCGGTGAGCGGAATCATGCCGAACACATACAGCACCGCGATGTTGATCGTGGACGCCCAGATCAGGTGCTCGAGCCGGATGCGCCCGGTCCAGAACTGGCTGGCCGCTTTCCGCCACATGGCCGTGCTCGGCCACAACGCGCGCATCACCAGCAGGCTCCACGCCGCAAGACCGATGAAGAAGCCAATCTGCCAGAAGCGGCCGAGCTGTATGTAGGACAGTCCCTGATTGCCGAACCAGAACCAGTTCTGGTCGATCACCCCCATGATGCCGAGATAGTCGCCGATCAGCGCGCCGGCAACGACCAGCAGTGTCACCCAGAACAGCAGGTCGACCAGCCAGCGCTGCCCTTTGGCTTCACGCCCCCCGGCAATGGCGGGCGAGAGGAACAGCGCCGCGCCGATCCAGGACAACCCGATCCAGACGATCGGCGCCTGGATGTGAACGTCGCGCAGGAAATTGAAGGGAAAGAGTTTGTTGATGTCGTAGCCGTAGAAACTGGTCCGGTCGTAATAGGAATGCGCCATGATCGTGCCGGCAACGATCTGCACCAGCAACAGCGCTGCGACTGCGAGAAAGTATTTGCCGATCCTTTTCTGGCTCGGCGTGAGCGGCAGAAATTCGGACAACACCGGGTCCATCGGTGCATCGTCGGGGTTATTGAGAAAGTACTCGTAGATGAAGAGGACCAGCCCGAAGCAGAAAAACGTGAAGCAGAAACTGATCCAGGTCCAGTGAAATGTATTGGTCGTGGGGGTGTTGCCGACGATGGGCTCGTACGGCCAGTTTTCGGTCCAGGACCAGGAATGTCCCGGGCGCCGTGCAACCGTCGTCAACGAGGAAAACACCAGAAAATCAGCAGTCTGCCCAGCCAGTTTGGGATCGAGACTGTAGGCTGGCGTCCATCCCGTGACCGGGTTGGAGGTGTTGAGCTCGTTGGCAATTTGGCCTGCCACGGTGCGGACGGCGCCTGCGACAGGCTCTGGCAGGGTAACCTCGCGCCGGGTCAGATCGATGCCCTGAAGCGCGTGCTGCATCGACGCTGTCGTCGCTGCCTGCTGCTCGACCGGCAGCGATGCAAAAGCCTTTCCGTATCGCGCGGTGGCTATGTTGTCTCGAGTTTTCTCGGCCACCCGGACCAGAGTGGCGGCGGTGTAATCCTCGCCATAGTACGAGCCCATTCCATACAGGCTGCCGTAATCCATCAGATCGGCTTTCTGGAAGCCGCCCTTGCCTGCGACGATGTCGTCGTTGGTCATCAGGACCTTGCCGTCCTGGCCAAGAAATCGTTCCGGCTGGGGCGGAGCCGCCCGGTACGTTTGCACCGTTGCCCAGGCGAGGAGGGCAAAGGTGACTATCGCGACAGCCAGCAAAACCCACTTGAGTACGTTGCTGACGGGATCCTCGACAGGCTGGTCGATACGTTCGGCGTCCAGAGTCATGGTTGTTTCCCCTTTTTGTCCGGT
>JBAVZT010000402.1:0-16696 GCA_049588955.1 Rhodanobacteraceae bacterium
CCCCACGCCTGACGTCGGCAGCGACGCGGACGCGTTCGTCGACGACGCCGTGACCTTCGTCGGCGCATGCGCATCCAGGCTTGCACTGGTACCGCTGGAGGACGTCGTCGGTCTGATCGATCAGGTAAACATTCCGGGCACCATCGACGCGCATCCGAACTGGCAACGGCGCATGCCCGACGAGACTGCGCGTCTTTTCAAGACACCGGCGGTGACGCGACGGCTGCACGCACTGCGCGAGGCGCGTGCCCGGTCATGAGCCGGGTGCGCGCAACAGTGCGATTGCAGTTCAATCGTGGCTTCACGTTGATCGACGCTCTGGATGTAATCGACTACTACGCCGATCTCGGCGTGAGCCATTTCTATGCCTCGCCACTGCAACGCGCACGCTCGGGATCGATGCATGGATACGACGTCATCGACTACGCAACGATCGACCCGGCGCTCGGCGGCATCGACGCATTGCGCCGCGTCGCCGCACGGCTGCATTTGCGGGGCATGGGACTCATCCTCGATATCGTGCCCAATCACATGGCCGCCAACGAGGAGAATCGCTGGTGGTCCGATGTCCTCGAGCACGGTCGCGACAGCCGGTACGCATCGTATTTCGACATCGATTGGCAGCCGGCCGCCGGCGATCTGCAAGGCAAAATCCTGCTGCCGTTTCTCGGTCGGCCATTACCCGATTCGCTGGTCGACATGCGCGTGGTTTATCGCGACGGAGATCATCGGCTCCTGCTCGATATCGATCATCGCAGTTATCCGCTCGCGCCCGGGACCTATGCGTTGATACTCGAAGGCCTGACGCCGAACGCGGAGAACGCGGCGCAGATCCGGCGCCGCATCTCGCGGTTCAACGAAAACGCCGATGCCGATCCCGAACGACTTTGCGCACTGCTTGAGGCACAACACTGGCGCCTGGCCTTCTGGCGCGACGCGGCGGCGCAGATCAACTGGCGCCGCTTCTTCGATATCAGCGACCTTGTCGCCTTGCGCGTCGATCGCGCCGAAGTCTTTGCAGCGGTGCATGTGCCGATATTCGCCCTCTACGCCGAAGGACTGATCGACGGTGTCCGGGTCGATCATGTCGACGGCATTGCCGATCCGCGCGTCTACTGCGATCGTCTGCGCACCGGATTTGCACATGCTGCCGGACAGCGTCGTGTCCATGTCGGGGACGGCGAACGGGCCTATGTCGTCGTCGAAAAAATACTCGCGCACGGTGAGGACCTGCGCGTGGACTGGGACGTCGATGGAACCACCGGTTACGACTTCATGGATCAGTGCAGCGCAGTGTTGCATGACCCCGATGGATCCGGGGGGTTGTCCGCGATCTGGCGTGCAACCGGAGGCGGCGACGACTTTCGCGAGATTGAATGCGCCGCGCGAGGCGAGATGGCGCGCACCGCATTGATCGCCGATGTCCGGCGCCTGCTCGACACCTGGAATGTGGCGCGTGGTGGCAATCCCGCCGCACCTTCGATTGACGGCGAAACGATGCGCGACGCCGCAATCCGCGTGTTGCAGGCATTCGAAGTCTATCGAACCTATTTCGAACCGGGCCAGTTCAGTGAGATCGATCGCGAGATCCTCGAACGCGCCGCGGCGCAAGCGAGTACCGGAGCCTCGGCCACGACCGCCGTTGCGATTGGAGATCTCGTTGCCAGTCTGCTCGGTGCCGCGACCGGAAAAATCGACGTTGTACACGGCGCGCGCCTGTTGCGGGCGTTCCAGCAGCTCACACCGCCGATCGCCGCAAAAGCGGTTGAGGATACTGCGTTTTATCGATACGGCCGGCTGCTCTCGCGCAACGAAGTCGGATCCGATCCCGCGCGACTTGCGATCGATCTCGAAGCATTTCATCAGGCGTGCCGATCGCGTCTCGTTCGGCATCCGGGCAACCTGCTTGCGACCGCGACGCATGATCACAAGCGCGGCGAGGACGCCCGCGCGCGCCTGGCAGTACTCAGCGAATCGACCGCGCGCTGGGCCGAGATGGCGCAACGCTGGCGGACCGGCAATGCCGATCTTCGGCAGCACCTGGATGGGGCGTGGGCGCCGGATGCGCGCGACGAGTTCATGCTGCTGCAAACGCTGATCGGAGCCTGGCCGTTTGATTTCGACATCGACGATCCCTCCGCGCGCCATGCATTTGTCCTGCGCATCGCCGGCTGGCAGACCAAGGCATTGCGCGAAGCCAAGCGCATGACGAGCTGGACCGAGCCGAATCGTCCATACGAAGATGCGTGCGAACAGTATCTGCGCCGATCGCTCGAACCCGATCGGCCGCCGGTTCGACAACTGGCCCGGTTCGTCGAGTGCATCGCTCCGGCCGGTGCGGTCAACAGTCTCACGCAGACGCTGCTGCGTCTGACCACGCCGGGTATCCCGGATCTCTATCAGGGCTGCGAATATTGGGACCTTTCGCTGGTCGATCCCGACAATCGGCGACCGGTGGACTACGCCGCGCGCCAGTCATTCGATACAGCCCCCGACGTGACCGCATTGATGCAGACCTGGCGCTCCGGTCGCATCAAGCATACATTGATCGCGAAAATCCTCGCGCATCGCGCAACACACGCCAGGCTATGGCGCGAAGGCAACTACCGGCCATTGCCGGTCGAAGGCGGCCTTGCCCGACACGTCATTGCGTTTTCGCGAATACACGACGGGCAGATGGTCGTCGTCATTGCGACGCGATTCGCCGCGCAACACATTGACAGCGTGCCGCGCATCGTCCCGTCGCGGTGGAAAGATACCGTCGTGAAAACCGGCATCGAACGCTTTTCCTGTCGAGAACTGCTGAGCGGACGGGATTTCCGCAGCGATCGCGGATTCCTGCCGATACGCGATGTGCTCGAGGTCATGCCGGTTGCGATCCTCGTTCGGGCCTGAGCCTGCATCGAGTTTTCGTTTCGCGTGGCAAACGATGCATCGCCGTCTCGCCCCGAATTGAACCTTGTTCACAGAACGCATACTGGGGTCCCCTGGCAAGGGTATCCTGTATGCGAGACACGGCAACTGTCATGCACCTGACCGAGGAGATCGAACATGCAATGGCTCAATAGCCTGCAAGGCGTCGACTGGAAAACTCTTGCAGTGACCGCGAGTACCAAGGTCATCGGCGCCCTGCTGATCCTGCTGATTGGCTTGTACGTGGTCAAATGGATTGCGCGCCTGACCCAGAGCGGCCTGACTCGCGTCAAGGTCGAACCGACCGCCGCCCAGTTCCTGCGCAATGTTGCCTACGCCGTCTTGATGGTATTGCTGGTTCTGACCGTACTGAGCGTGATCGGCGTGCCGATGACGTCCGCGTTCGCAGTGCTCGGCGCCGCGGGCCTCGCGATCGGTCTCGCGCTGAAGGATTCCCTGTCGAACATCGCGTCCGGTGTGATGCTGGTGACGCTCAGACCATTCAAGGTCGGTGACATCGTCAACATCAACAAGGAAGCCGGCAAGGTCGAGTCCGTAAGCATCTTCCAGACCTGTCTGCGTGGCCCCGACAACCAGACCATCGTGCTCCCCAACAGTCTGATTACCAGCAATTCGATCATCAACATGACACCGGATGTGCGACGCCGGGTCGAACTGGTCATCGGCATCGACTATGGTGCCGACATCGCGGCCGCGCGTTCTCTCGCGCTGGAGATTATCCATGCCGACGAACGCGTGCTGGATGAACCGGCAGCCGACGTGCTGGTCTATTCGCTCGGCGACAACAGCGTCAATCTCGGCATTCGCTGCCATGTCGCAAACAACGACTATTTCGCGACCAGATGCGAGCTGACCGAGCGCATCAAGGTCGCGTTCGACGACAACGGCATCGGCATTCCGTTTCCGCAGCGCGATGTGCACCTCTATCACCACGCCGCGAAAGACGGCGGTCTGATCGATCCGCGCGTGCTCCTTGCGGGCGGTCGCGAAGGCGTACACGATGCCGCCCTGAATTCTGCTTCGGAGTGAGGCCATGACCGCCCCCAATAGCCGGTTTTCCGCAAGCTGTCTGATACTGCTCGCGCTCTTGTTTGCGCGCACGGCGCCGGCCGGCGAGCCGGTGACATTGCACGCCAGCGATGGCGTTTCGGTCTACGGCACGCTGACCAGGGCGCGTGCCGACAACGACAAGGTTATCTTGTTGTTTCACCAGGCGCGGGGAAACCGCCACGAGTACGACCCGGTGATCCCGGTACTCACCAAACTGGGCTATGACACGTTGGCAACCGATCAGCGTTCCGGTGGAAACCTGTTCGGCGGCAGCAACCAGACCGTCGAGGCGAATGGAAACTCCACGGATTATCTCGCCGCGCTGCCGGATCTCGAAGCCGCGCTGGACTGGGCCAGGGCAGATCATTACCGAACCATAGTCACTGTCGGCAGTTCGTACTCTTCCTCTCTGGTCATCCTGCTGGCGGCGCGGCGCCAGTCGCAGATTGCCGCGCTGGCAGCCTTCTCCCCCGGTGAATATTTCGACGACAAGAATCTGGTCAGGAACGCCGCGGCAAAGATAAGCATTCCGTTCTTCATCACCACCGATCCCGACGAGGCCGGCAACGTCACCGAGGTACTCGGCAACGCGCATGGCGACAACATCGTTCACTACAGGCAGGCCGCCGGCGTGCACGGCGCCTCGACTCTGGTCGCATCGCGCGATCCGCAGGGTTACAAGGAAAACCTCGAGCACTTCACCCAATTTCTGCACCACGTTGCCGAACATGATGGCACTCCGCGACGGTGAGCCGGCAGCCGGCGGCGGATCAATAGATCCGATTCGCGCAACCATCGGGGTGATGCGGCCGCGATTGCCGGCAGCGCAAGCAGGCTCAGCGGCGGCCTGATTGATTTCATCCAATGCGCTCCGGCAGTGCGGGGATCAATTGCGACAGTCCTACGCGACCCAGATTTCCTTGAACACACGACTGAAATTCAACCCGAGCACTTTTTCGGTGACGCGCGCGCTGTAGCCATTTTTCAACAGGGCATCGGCGACGAATTCCAGTTTGCGCGGGGTGTTGATGTCGGGGATATAGGGCGGCCGGTTTTCCCCCGGTGCGTTGACGCCACGCCTGCGCCGCTCCGCTTCGTCCTTTTCCATCGCCTTTAAATCACTGTCCGTCACCGTGAAAAACGCCGTGTCGGTACCGATGCCGACATGATCCTCCCCGCAGACATCGAGCGCATGCAGCATGTGGCTCATGTAGTCGGCGAGCTTGGGCTGACGCGTGTCGGGCGTGAGGAACGGCAGCATGTAGATGCCCATGACGCCGCCCTTGTCCGCCAGGGCTTTCATGTCGCGGTCGGTCTTGTTGCGCGGATGGTTGAATACGGCGCGGCATCCCGCATGCGTGATGACCGGCGGTTTGGCCGTGATCGCGATACCGTCGCGCGTGGTCTGCGTGTTCGCGTGGCTGAGGTCGAGCGCCACGCCAATGACATTCATCTTCGCGATGGCCTTGCGTCCCAGATCGGTGACGCCATCGGTTTCGCCGTCCAGGCAACCGCAACCGAACGGCGTCCTGTGGTTGTAGGTCAACTGCATGACCAGCACATCGAGCTCGCGGAACAGGTCGATGCGTGCGAGCTTGTCTTCCAGCATCGATGCGGCCTCGAACGAGAAAATGACCGCGACCTTGTTGGCCGGCTTGGCGCGATCGAGGTCGTCGTGGCGAACCACCTTGAGGAACAGAGCCGGCTGCTTGTCGATCAAGGATTGCGCTGCGGCGATATCGGCCACGGTTTCCTCAAACGTGCCGTTGGCTCCGCCAAGCGTGCTCTTCAGCGCGCTGAGGCCCGATTCGCGCAATGCATCAAGGCTCGCCTTGTCGTCGAATTCCACCCCGATCGACGCGAGGGTGTTGCAATCCAGCACGAAGGCACTGCGGTAAACTTTGGCGGCCTCGTCTTTGCTGACAGCGGCCAATGCGTCGCCGGAGGAAGCGGCGGTCTTGCTCGAACCCGCGCCAGCCGATGTATTGGCAAAAAGCGGCGGCAATACCGTGGCCAGCAGCGCGCTGCCGGAGAGGCGCATCACACGTCGCCGTGTCCAGTTTTCGCTCATCGGGTTTCTCCAGTAAGGTACTGCAAGCCTACCTCACGGGAGCCGTACGTGGCGGATACCCGCAACACGCTTCGTCTTTACACCGGACCGCTCAGCATGTTCGGCGCCAAAGCCTGGATCGCAGCGATCGAGAAAGGCCTGGACTTCGAAGTGGTCATGGTCCAGTTCAACCGCGAAACCGGTTACGAGCCCAAGCATCCCGACGTGCTGCGCCTGAATCCCAAGGCGCAGGTGCCGCTGCTGCTCGATGACGATCTGGTGTTGTTCGACTCGACGCAGATCTTCGAATACTTCGAGGATCTGCAGCCGGCGCCGCCCCTGTGGCCGACCGACATTCGCGAGCGGGCGCGCGCGCGCAATCTCGAATTGCAATCGGACGAGGTATTCTTTGCGCATGTGATCAAGCTGATGGGCTTGCAGGATGCGCTTGACGGACCCGCGGCGCGGAGCGCCTGCGAGGCCATCGATCGCTATTGTGCCGGCATGGAACAGCAACTTGGTGAGCAACCGTACCTGTGCGGCGTGTTCGGTTATGTGGATATCGCGTTCTACATGGCGCAACTGTTCGCCGAGCGCATGGGTGCGCCGATGACGGATGCCACACCGAAACTCGAGCAATGGCGCGCGCACATGACCTCGCGCGCATCGGTGCAAACGGCACTGGCTCCATTGATCGCGTTTCTGCGCGCCAACGACAGACCGGTTCCGGCTTTTCTGCAAAACCTGTCGGGCGTTTGATCTGGCGCAATCGCACTGGCGTCGGGAAACTGCGTCCCAGCGGAGTGGATCATTCCGCACGACATGGCGCATTATGCAGTCGAAAGCTCGCTGGCGAAGTGCGGATTCCTCGGGCGCATACCGCCAATGTGAGCGCGCCGGCGATTTTCTCACTCCGCTGCAATGGGCACATGAAGTCTTTCCGCACCAACCTTCCGCGCGATCGCAGGGCGGGAAGTGCGTCGATTGCTAAGCGCGAGCCTGCCTGCTTGCGAAGAGCCAACCCGTGCGGCGATACGAGTCGGCAACGACCCACGCCGCGGCAGTCAGTGTCCAGGAGACGGTGAACTCACCCCATTGTGAAGCGGTGATGGTGCCGGCCAGCATCAAGGGTGGCCACACCAGCAGCGTGAACAGGCCCATCTGCAATGCCGACAACCAAGCCGCCAACCTCGCGCAGGTTCCGACGATCATGGCCACCCCCGCCGCAAGATAAGTGCAACCGGTGAAATAGGCCCAGCCCACATGCCACGGCAGCCAGCCCGGCACCAACGGCGCAGTCAGGTTGAGATAGAAGAAATGCGACAGGCCGAAGGCGATCAGCGCGAGGCCATAGAGTACCCGCGCGGCGCGCAGGCCGGTTTCGCCGCTGAAGAATCCGAGATGCTTGCGGTCCCAGTGCGCAGCCAGCATGACATACAAGACCCATGCGCCCGCCACGATCACTGCGTTCTCCCCGCAACTCTGATAGGCACCCTCGCTCGTCGGCGCAAGAAAGATGAAGCGCGCTTTGAACAGCAGCATCCAGACCAGCAGGTAAAAGAACAGCACACGCGACGACGATGCGGCCGTGCGGCGCCATAGCAGCCCCGCGCCACAGGCAAGGGAAATCACAGCGCAGAGATAGATCAATACTTCGCGCGCGGGCAGCGCCTTGGGCACCGGCTGCCAGATCTGGACGAAGTCTCCCCGGATCAGACCTAGGATCCCGACGGCGATCATCGTCAACGCAAAAACCGCATGCCCCACGCTCGCGGTGCGCATGATCCACTCTCCATCTATGGCGCACCGAGCGTAATCATTCGCCTCGGTGCGGACGACAGGTTGAATGTTGCGCCACCTCGATGGGCGTCGGTAACGGCGATCGAGGGGCAGGTTGCCGCGCTCCCTGCGCGTCAAGGCTGCTTGTAAACCACTCCACCCTTCATCACGAAAGGCACGTGCTCGATCGCGCCAATATCCTGCGTCGGATCGCCTTGCACGGCAATGATGTCCGCCTCGAGGCCCTTGCCCAACTGGCCAAAGTAGTCCTGCTGGTGCAGGATCCTTGCATCCACCGCGGTGGCGGCAAGCAGCGCGTGCGCCGGCGTCATGCCGTCCCGTACCATCCATTCGAGTTCCTTGTAATTGGTGCCGTGCGCGAACACGCCGACATCGCTGCCGCAGCCGATGGTGACGCCGGCATCGAGCGCCAGCTTGAACGCGTGTGCCGACTGCTTCATCTCGTCGGTCGGCGGATCGCCGGGCTTCCAGCCGTGAAAGTACCGGGCATAGGCCGCCACGGCTTCGAGCGTCGGCAGATAGGCGATGTCGTGCTGTTTCATCAGGTCGAACACTTCGCGCGTGCCGTCGAAGCCGTGTTCGATGGTGTCGACGCCGGCGAGAACCGCACGCCGCATTCCTTCGACTGTGGTCGCATGCACCGACACCGGCAGTCCCAACGAATGGGCGGCTTCGACACCCGCATTCAATTCCTCCTGGGTGAAAGTCGGAACCGACCCTTTCGACTTGCCGCAATGATAGTCGGCGTAAATCTTGATCCAGTCGGCGCCATGACCGGCCTGCTCGCGCACGGCCTCGATCATCTGCGCACGGCCACTGACCGGAATGCCGCCCTGTGGCAGATCAAGGTCGTCGCGAAAACCGCCCGGGCCCGGGCCATAGCAGTGCGCGGCGATCGTGGCGCGCGTGGCGACGAACAGATGCGGGCCGGGAATCATGCCGCCGTCGATCGCGCGCTGCACGTCGACATCCGCATAACCTGCGCCCTCGGTGCCGAGATCGCGCAACGCGGTGAAGCCCGCCATCAGCGTGTCGCGCACGTGCTGCACCGCCTCGATGGTGCGATAGGCCTGCGATTCCTTCAGCACCTGATCGTTCCACAGCATTTCGTTGTACGGATGCAGGAAAATGTGCGAATGCGCGTCGATCAGGCCCGGCATCACGGTGGTACCGGGCAGTGCGATGATGTCGGTACCGGGAGGAACCTTGATCTGCGCAGCGGGTCCGACGGCCGCAATCCGTTCGCCTTTCACCAGCACCGACCAGCCCCTATGCGCATGTTCACCGCGCGCGTCGAACACGCGATCGGCGGTAAGAAGATAGGTGTGATCCGCCGCTGCCGGCTGTGCCAGAGCAGTGGCACCCGCGTATGTCGCGCATGCCTGCACCAGCAACACAACCAACGCCTGCAGGCAACAATTCGCCGGCGTGGCAGCGAGCATTCGAATGCGGCCAGACATGGTCATTCCGTGAAAACGAACAGGATAACGAGCAGCGCGATACCGAATCCGGCGACCAGCATCGCCGATGCAAAACCGACATAAGGCCCGTGGTATCGCGGTAATGGGTAGTTGCGGCGGTAAGCCCGCGAATAGGCGAGAAAACGGATACCGGCAATCAGAATCATCACGACCCCGAGCGCCACCAGAGCGGCTCCGCCCCACGCCGACCACGCATTCGGACTGATGCGCTCATGGATGGGTGGCAGCGGGACCCTGCGCAGCAACAGGCCGAAACGATCCAGAGCAATGCCGAATATCATCAATGCCAGCACAGTGCGAATCCACACCATCAGATTGCGTTCGGCATTCATGTACGAGCGCTCGGCCGACATGTCGACCAGACGCTGCATCATCGCCTCTTGTCCGGTGTCGTCTCTTTGCGGCATGTCCTCGTCTCGCGCGGGAGGGTGCATACGCGGCGTTGCCCGCATCGACTCCGTTGGTCGTCGCGGCGCGCCGAACGGGATTCGTCAGCGGCCGCGCGCCGCGTCGGCAATATCCTCGCCGCTGACCAGCCATTCGGAAAGCGCGTCGGCGTCCTCCTGGCTGATGTCGATGAAGCGAAATCCGACCCATGACTGGCCGGGCACATGCCCTTCGTCGCTCCAATGCTCGTGCACTCCAGCCCCGATCGTGTGGTTGCCGCCGTGCGCGTCGGGTAATGCGAAACGCAGCTGGTACAACGCATCGTCCGCTATCGGGTGGTCGGCGAGCAGCAACATACCCTCGGTCGAGAGATTCCCGACTCGACCGATAACCGCATCGGTCATCGTATCGAGTACCTTGATCAGCACGTCGGTACGCTTGCGTGGAAATCGGCGCTTTTCAACCATTGGCTGGCCTTGTTCGTTGGCGGGACGTTGTCTTCAACTCTTGATCAGGCGGGCGACGGAACCGCCGATCCGTGTTTGAACTGCTTGAGCGTGTTGGTGATCGCCTTCCAGGTACGATCGATCAACGACTCCTCGTGCGGGCGTACCAGTCGCACTTCGCCGCGCACGAGATCGCGCGCCAGTTGCGGCAGTTGCTTGTCGTCGACGCGTGCGCCGCGCTGGTTCACGAACAGGCAGCGGCCGGTCATGGTCGAATACCAGGCGAGTTTGCGTCGTACCGCATCGCCCTGCTGGTTGGTGACGAACTCGAACCAGGTGCCGAATGGCAGCGTCCTCAAATGGGCGAGCATGGCAAGTTCCTGCTCGCTCAGATCGGATGACTTGACGCTGATCTTGCCCGATTTGTGATCGGCTTCGTCCGAACCGCCCAGCCGCGCCTTGTTTTTCAACGCCAGCGCGATGGCCGTCGGAGTCGCTTGGGAATCGTCCACCCCGGCACGCGGGTCAAGCAGCCGCCGCGCGATCGTCCGCGCTTCCTCGGCGTGGATACCGACCTGCATCAGACCGCCCTCGATCTCCTGTTGCAGGGTCGGATCGGCCGACGCCTCATCGGAATTGTCGCGCCGCACCAGCTGGTCCGCCACCCCGAGCCGACGATGATAGGGCGTGGAATCTTCTCCATGACGCAGGATGGTCAAGGCCAGCACATCGGTCCATGCCTGCTCCAGCATGGTCTTTATCAGCGACGACAGCGTGCCGGGCCGGCGTGCGAGCAGACGCGCGATGGCAGTGGACGCGCGCTCCCGTGCCGCAGCCAGCTTTTCGCGCCCCTTCGCTGCGGCGACGTGTCTGCTTTCCGCAACCTGGGCGCGATGAGCAACCAGCTCCAGATGTTTGTCGAGATCAGTCGCCGTGCTTTCAAACAAGCTCATGTCGCCATTGAATTCGGCAGCGACACGGTCGACCGCCCATCTCATCTTGTTGATCAGGTCTTCGTCCGCATCGACATCGTCGACCCAGTGTTCCCCGGCTTCGGCGATGGTGTTGAGCAACCGCCGTGCAGGATGGTCGCGACGAGCAAAGAACTCCTTGTCGCTCAGTGCCACCCGTAACAGTGGTACCTGCAGTGTGGTCAGCAGCATCCGGCCTGGTCCACGCGGACGCAGGCCGCTGACGATGAAGTCGAACAACATGCCGACCAGGTCAACCGTATCGGAATCCTCATCGCCCAGTACCGGCGTCTTGCCGTGTGCGTTGCGCTCGCGCAGTTGCGTGAAGAGATCCTGCTTGATCTGTTCCGTCGAGCGTGGAATCCGCCTGCTGCGCTTGCCGGCCGGGGTCACCGACTGCGCCTGCATCGCGCCAAGCGCGGATTGAAGATCGGCTCCACTGGGCAGGTAGTCGGCTGCGGTTCGTCGCACATCGGCGTTGAGCGCGTGCCGCCTGTCCGCCAGAAGTTCACGCAGCGTTGCAAACAATACCGGCGCGCGTTCGTCGGCGAACCCATCCCCCCCGCCTGCACGCGCGGCGGACGACGATGCCGATGCTGTCGCCGCAGCTGCCGTGGAACCGCTTGCGGAAGATGATGGCCCGGCCTTTGAGCTTGCATCGCCCGCAACAGCGTCGCCGGCATCCGCGGCGCGCGGCTGGTTCGCCCGGAAACGCAGGTGCGGCAGTACATGCTGAGCCGCCAGATACTCGTTGAGCGAATCCAGATAGCGCCCGTAGTCGCGCATCACGACACGATCGAACAGGTCGTAGGCGAGCACACGATAGTCGCGCCGCAAATCGAGTTTGCCGACCGCGCTTTTCACGAGTGAAGACAAGCGAGCCGGACCGAGCGGAATCGTCGCGTTGTCCAGCGCCGGTATCGCGAACATCACGGCGATCCGGTGGCCGAGCACGTACAGGCTCTGGCTGTAGCGGACTTCCGACTTGCCCACCAGTTCCTGCAGTGCGAGATCTTCTTCGAGAACGCCGCTGTCGATGAGTTCGAGATCCATCCCGAGAGTCGTCTTGCGCACCGCCTGGGTTGGCGCAGCGTGCGCACCGACGGGCGCAGCCATTTCGCCCTGCATCAGCAGCGTAAAGTTTGCGGTGAAATCCGCGCGCGCGCGCTTGATTTCACGCAGAGCCTCGAAATCGGCCGACTGCTGTTCGTTGCTCGGTGCCCGCTCGGCGCGCTTGAACAATTCCTGTTCGAACTCGTCCAGCCAGCGCGTGACGGCGACATCAAAATGCAACGCCGTGCGCTTGATCAAGCCTTCGAGAAGCAGACGCACGCGCGGCGCGAGCCTGCGCCGGTCCACGATTGCGCGCAACGAATCGCCGCTGATCACCTGCGGCGTCGGCGCATGCGTGGCTGGCTTGTTCATGAGGCCGTGCCCCCACTCCCCGTACGCCGGCTATTCTGGCACGCCCGGGGGCATGCGAACAGGGACCATTCATTCTGCCCCCGCCAGTCGCTTGCGGCAAGATGGACGACTCCCGCGAACGTCGCCATCTTTGCGTGAGGCAAACGGGGCCGACGCCATGAAAACGTTTGTTTCCAGCCTGCTCGCGCGCGCCGGCGCCAGCGCGGCGTTACACGCTTCATCCAGTCAGTCCCGTGCTTTCGCAACGACGCTGCCGTCCTGGGATCCATCAGCCAATTGGTGCCTTCCCGGCTGAATCGTCCGCGTCGAGACGCGATGGGGCGTCGACCGAGTAGAACCTTGCCGCCGTCCGGAGCGATCATCGGATTGACACAGCGGTCATTGCCGCCGCGAGCCCTGGTGCGCCACATGCTTCGGACAAACGTCAGGCCATTGACTTCCTCGTACGAAAGCAGCCGCCTGATTGGTGCTGTGCGGACTGCATATCACGCTGGTGGATCCCGCCGCCGCGCCTTTGCGACGGCCGCCGGATCCGTCACGGTTTCACCATTGCGCCGATATCCTCGCCGATGCTCTGCGGCGTATCGTTCGGCGCGTAGCGCCTGTCGACATGGCCGTCCGCATCGATCAGGAACTTGGTGAAATTCCATTTGATGGTTTCGCTGCCAAGCACGCCCCTGGCTTCGTGCTTGAGATATTTGTAGAGCGGATGCGCATTGGCGCCATTGACTTCGATCTTGGCGAACAGCGGAAACGTCACCTCATAATTCAGCGAACAGAATTTCCTGATCTCGACCTCGTCGCCGGGCTCCTGATGCCCGAACTGATCGCACGGAAAACCGAGAACGACAAGCCCCCGATCCTTGAACTTGCGATACAAGGTCTCGAGCCCTGCATACTGCGGGGTGAAACCACATTTTGAGGCGACATTGACGATCAGCAGCATCTTGCCGCGATACGTATCGAGCGACTGCTCGGTACCCTCGATCGTCTTCGCGCTGAAATCGTAGATTGACGTCATGTTGGACTCCGCGGGATCGGGGCAGTGTATGCGCCTGCGTGCGCGCAGCGTAAATCCCGACAAAAATCGCACGCATCAGGGATGCAAGCCGGAAGACGCAGGCCTTAAAAAAAAGAACTTGCCAAGGATCATCCATATACGTACATTGGTACGTATGGACGACACCCCCCTCACCGCCAACCAGCAGCGCGTACTCGATTGTATCCAACGCCATCTGGAACGCGATGGCTGTGCGCCCAGCCTGCGGGAAATAGCGCAGAATCTTGGGCTTGCAAGCCATAGCTCGGCTCAGGATTATGTTCATGCGCTGGTCCGCAAGGGTGCACTCGAGCGTTTGCCGTATCATCGCGGCCTGCGCCTCGCGCAGCGCTCACGGGCTTCGGCGACAACCCGGCTTCCCCTCGTCGGCCGGGTTGCCGCCGGCAGTCCGGTTCTCGCAGTCGAAAACATAGAAGCCGACTACGGCATCGATCCCGATCTGTTCCGTCCACGTGCGGATTACCTGTTGCGTGTCGTCGGCGCCAGCATGCGCGATGCCGGCATCCTCGATGGCGACCTGATCGCGGTACATCGCACTGCAACGGCCGATTCCGGCCGCATCGTCGTCGCGCGCCTCGACGACGAAGTAACCGTCAAGCGTCTCGAACGTCGGCGCAATCGCGTGCGATTGCTGCCGGCCAATCCGGATTTCGCGCCGATCGAGGTCGACCCGCATCGTCACGAATTCACTATCGAAGGTATTTACACCGGTGTCATTCGACAAGGATGAGTCATGGCCGCCACCCCCTCTTCAATCGTTTCGGCATCTTCCGTCGATCCCGCGTTGCCCCAGGCAAGAACGCAGCTTGCCCCATTTCCCGAATCCGCATCGATCGCCGGCGCATCGCCTGAGGATCGACTCGCCGGGGTATTGCGTCATCCCGGCATTTGGCGCCGTACCGCCGCTGCAGTCGGCATGCATGCCGAGCCGACCGGCTTCGCCGAACTCGATGCCTTGCTGCCGGGCGGCGGCTGGCCACGTGGGGCATTGAGCGAAATCCTGGTCGAGCACGATGGACTCGGCGAATTCAGCCTGCTGGCACCCGCCCTCGCCGCGCTCACGCGCGCGCATCGACGCGTCGTACTGGTGGCGCCGCCTTATATTCCGTACCCGCCGGCGCTTGCCGCCAGCGGCATCGATCTGACCCAGCTGGTCCATATCGGCACCGCGGCAGCCGACACCCATTGGACCGCTGAACAATGCCTGCGCGCCGGTTGCTGCGGCGCGGTGCTGCACTGGTTGCCGACCTTGGATTACCGACGGTTGCGACGCCTGCAACTGGCCGCCGAAACCGGCGATGCGCTCGGCTTCGTATTGCGCCCGCTGCAGCACGCCGATCAAGCCAGCCCTGCGGCCTTGCGGTTGGCGGTGCGCGCCGAAAAATCGGCCACGTGCATTGATATTCTCAAGTGTCGGGGCAGTTTTGCGCGACAGCGCACCTCGCTTCGTCTGCGCGCCTGAAATGGCGCGAAGTGCGAGTCATGCTGTGGGCCTGCCTGCTGTTCCCCGAGTTGCCGTTCGAAGCGGTGTTCGACGCCGGCCGGCCCGCACAACGTTGTTGCGCGCTGACTGAAACGACCGCGCAGAAAAAGCCACGCAGTGTGGGTGGACCGGCTCAGGCAGCCGGTTCGCTCCGGTCAGGTCAAGCTGCACGCATCGCGTTTATCGACCCTGCCGCGCAATGCGCAGGTGTATGCATCGGTCAACCGCTCGCAGCGGCACGCGCACGTTGTCCGCAACTCATCGCACAACCACGTGATCGCGCGGCCGAATCCCGGTTGCTCGAGGCACTCGCCGGCTGGGCTTATCGATTCAGCGCTCAGGTCGCCATCGCGGCACCGGATGCGGTATTGCTCGAAGTCGGCGCCAGCTTGCGTCTGTTCGGCCGATGGCCGGTATTGCAACGGCGTCTGCGCGGGGAACTGCATGCGCTCGGGCATGCGCATGCACTCGCATTGGCGCCCGTCGCTGCCGGCGCGCGCGTGCTGGCCGGTTGCCGTAACGGACTTGCCGTGCAGGACGCTGCGCAGCTCGTCCATGCACTCGGCGATTTACCGTTGCAGGCCAGCGGTCTGGATCAGGGCGTCATCGCCGCGCTTTGCGGCATGGGCTTTCGACGATTGCGCGACGTGTTCGCCCTGCCGCGCGCCGAACTGACGCGTCGTATTGGTGTCGACGCGCTGGGTCACCTCGATCGCATCCGCGGTTTTACCGTCGGGGCGCAGGCGCTGTATCGACCGCCCGACCGTTTCGAACGGCATGTCGAGTTCGACGCCGCCATGGAAAATCAGCAGTCGCTGCTGTTTGTGCTGCAACGCCTGATCCGCGAATTGTCCTTTTTTCTCGCTGCACGCGACGGCGGCGTGCAGCGTTTCGAAATCGTGCTCGATCACGAAAACCGCGCAATCACACGCATCCCCATCGGCCTGCTGACGCCACAGCGCGATGCCGCTGCGCTGCTCGAATTCGCACGCCTGCGACTCGAACGCGCGACGCTGTGCGCGCCGGTCACCGCACTCGGCCTCGTCGCCGCGGATCTGCCACCACTCACGCCGCTGCATCGCGATCTGCTTGAAACTGCGCGCCGCGAAAACCTGGACTGGCCACACCTGACCGAGCGCCTGCGTGCACGGCTCGGGGATACGGCGCTGCGCAGCCTCGCCTGCGTGGCCGACCACCGGCCCGAACGCGCATGGCGGCGCGATGGCGAGGTCAAACCGATGATGGAACGGCGCCCACGCCCGTTCTGGCTGTTGCCGCGGCCGATTCCGCTGCGTTGTTCCGAGCGGGTACGCATTCTGGCCGGGCCCGAGCGCATCGAAGGCGGCTGGTGGGATGGCAACGACCTGCGCCGCGACTACTACATCGTCGAAACCCGGTTCGGCCAACGTGCCTGGGCCTTCTGTCCCGCCGGCATGACCGACGCATGGATGCTGCATGGCTGGTTCGCATGAGCGGCACCGGAATGCGTCACCTTCCCGCATACGCCGAACTGCATTGCCTGAGCAATTTCAGCTTTCAGCGCGGCGCATCGAGCGCACAGGAATTGTTCGAGCGCGCGCACAAGCTCGGCTACACCGCACTCACGATC
>JBAVZT010000403.1:0-1551 GCA_049588955.1 Rhodanobacteraceae bacterium
GCCATAACCGATCGAGACGACTGATTGGGATGTGAAGGGCGAAAAATCGTCATTGTCGTAGCGCAATGCGCCAACGATGTAACTGCGCTCGTCGAGCTTGTAACCGGCCGAGGCCCCAGCCTCGTAGCGGTTTGCGGTCGTTTGGTAGGTCGACTGATTGACGAGCATGCCGTCCCGGGTCGTGGTCGTGCTGATCTCGCCCTTGCTGCGCAGGGCGGTGAGATAGAACGCATCCTTCCAGGTGTCGTCTTCTTTCTTGAATCGCAGCTTCGCGTTGAGGTTTTCCGATTTCGAATTGCCACGCGATGCGGCGAAGCCGACTTCTCCGGAGCCGGTCCATCCGTCATCGGCCTTGACCGCGCTCGGCACAATGGCGACGAGTCCGATCGCGAGCACGGCGTGGGTGAGCTTGAAATGGGGCGACATGGGTATCCTCGCTGGGCAAAAAAAACCGCAAGCCGGAAGCATTGCGGAACCCCGATCCTAGTCATGCGGGTTGAACCCGATGTGAATGTCGAGCGCATGCCGCGTGACGACACAGCACGCCTGTTTCAGGAACGGCCGTAGTAGGCCATCACCGCGTGCTTTGCCTCGGCGAAAAACAGCCAGCGCTGGACGAATACGCCGAGCAGCGCGCAAATCGCGGCGGTGATCGCCATCCAGGGTGCCGCGCGCGGTGCAAGCGCAGTGGCTCCAAGTGCGAGCGTCGGCGCAAGGAACAAGAGATAACGCGTGAGCGTGCGCAGCGCGGCAAGATGACGCCGGGCGAGTGCGAAGCCCATTTCCCGCAGCAGATAATTTTCCTCGGTGGCGGGCGCCTCGAACGAGCGCACCTCGCCATGGCGATCAAGCCCGGTGGCCCGGCCGGTCGTGACCTGCGGCATGCGTTCGACCGCGCGCCAGTAAACCCGCTGCACCAACGTGGTCACCACAACGATGACGGCAAGTGCGACCAGCCATCTCCAGTCGTGCGTGCGCGCGGGCAGGTGCCGGCCGCGCAGCGCCCACAGACACAGGCCGCCGGTTTCCAGTGCGTAGAGCAGATACAGCGGCAACACGCGCGCATCGCGCCAGGCGCGGATGGTCTTGAGCGACGAATAGATGCGCGCGGTGCACAACACCGTCAATGCGGCAAGGATGGCCAGCACGAGAAAACCGAGTCGTGTCGATACCGAATCGTGCGTCCTCGAACTTGTCAGCGCGAGCCACAGCACGACCGGCACGCAGGCGAGCGCGGCAATGCCTTCGCGCGACAACCACGAGCTTCGCCATTGGCCGAGGGCGCGCCAGGCGCGCAGCGGTTTGCCAAGATGGGCGACCGAAGCGAGCAGGCCCGCCGAGGTCAACACGAATCCCAGCGCAAGCGGTACCAGCAGCGCACTGCGACCAGGCGGAAAAAGGTCCAGCGCGACGGCAGTTCCGACCAGGAACCACAGGCCATAGCCGGCGCCGGAGAGGCTCGTGAACAAAACGATCGAAAGCGTCGGGCGCATCGCTTCAGCGCGTCAACGCGCGGTCCAGCCAACGCAGAACGCCGGGCAACCAGTTGGC
>JBAVZT010000404.1:0-4965 GCA_049588955.1 Rhodanobacteraceae bacterium
GCGTTGGCGCGCGATGACGCGGTCGGCGCGGGCGAGCCAGGCGCGCGCGCTGCGATCGGGATCCGATTCGATCGCATCGCCCGTCAACGGGCGAGTTGGCCTGGCGTGTTGTCGCCTCGGTTCGGGACGAGTGTGCGCTGCGATTCCGAGCGTTTCACTCGACGCCACGGACGAATCGCGCTCTGCAGGTGCGGCGTGGTGCCATCGGATCACGATCGAATAGAGCGCGAGCGCGATCGAAATCGCGGTGCCTGCGAGCAGCCAATGCCGTTGCCGACGTCGCATCAGGCGACTCCGTTGTGTCCCTCGTCGGGCGGCATGCGCGGCGCTCGCAGGAAAACGACGGCGAGGGCGAGGTGGACCGGCAGAAACAAAGCAATCCAGTGCAGGTTGGCCTGGGTGAACCAGGGTAGCGCTTTCGACAAGAGCGCGAATACCGCGATGGCTGCAAGCGTCCAGCTGAGCCGGCGTGCACCGTGCGGCGGTCGCCACGACGTGC
Organism: Rhodanobacteraceae bacterium; assembly: GCA_049588955.1. Lineage (GTDB taxonomy): Bacteria > Pseudomonadota > Gammaproteobacteria > Xanthomonadales > Rhodanobacteraceae > Dokdonella_A. Next base: position 500 of record JBAVZT010000404.1, read on the forward strand.
GCCACGACGCGAAAAGCGTCGGCAGCAAGGCGAGACACAGTGGATCGAGCAGCAGCAGATTCTCGTTGCGCCAAGCGGCAACATGGTCGGTCAGGCCCCACAACGCCATCAGGATCAACCCGCCGATGCCGCAGAACAGGGTGAACGGGATTGCGATCACGGCGAAGGCGGCGCGCGCGGACCCGTGGCCACGGGAGCGGCCAAGCACGAACAGCAGCAAGCCGGTCGCAACGCCGAGTGTCAGAAATGGCCACGCAAGACGCGGCGGCTGCGGCGGCGGCAGCGTGACGTTGCCTACCGCGAGGAGCGTTTGCGACGCGACCAGCGGGGTGCCGGTTGCGCCGTTCACATCGACATGACGAATGTCTCTTGCGAACGCCGCCGGCACAAAACTCTCCTGCCACTGGTCGAGTGGTTGATCGGCAAACGGTCCGAGGCCCAGGTCGATGACCAGCATCAGCCATGGTTCGGCGGCCATCAGGCGCAACGCGTCGGAGCGAAACGTCGCATGGGTCGGTCGGCCTTCGGTCTGGCGGCGGATGGCGCCGCCGAGCGCGCGATCGAGCGCGTCGCGCACGCGTGTCGAGCAGTTGGCGGTGAAGTAATCGTAGCGGTAATACGCATTCTCGGGCCGCGCGTTCCAGCGAAGATAATCGCGCAGCGCGATGCGCTCGGACGGCGCGAACGCAAGCCGCTGCTGCGTGATACGACGGCCTTCGCTCTCATAAAACGCGAGATCGTCGGCAAGCGGGTCGGCGGCGATGCGGTAACGCATGCGCCCACGCGCGAAATTGAGCAGGAAATTGTTGTCGTCGAAGTCGAAGATGCCGTAGTTGTAGGCGATGCTCCGGCCGCTATCGCGATCCTGTACGACGATGGCGTTGTGGCCGAAGCGTTCGAAGTAGACTTTGCCCGGGCCGATCGTAAGCAAGCTGATATCAAGATTTCCGCCTGGCACACGTGGCTGCGCAACCGCAACCGACGTGCCGGCAGAAGCAAACAAGCACAAAGCCGCGATGATGCGGCGCGCGAGGGCGCGCGCACGGATCACGCGCCGCGCATCCGCATCGCGAACTGATGGACGCGCCGCTCGTCGGCCTTGGTCACCTCGAAATGGAAGCGACCGAGATCGACATCCTCGCCGACTTCGGGCAGATGGCCCATCTCGGCCGTGATCATGCCGCCGACGGTGTCGAATTCATCGTCGCTGAAGCGGCATTCGAAACGCTCGTTGAATTCCTCGATCGGCGTCAGCGCATTGACCAGATAGCGCCCGTCCGGTTGTGCGTGGATCAGCACCGGCTCGACGTCGTCATCGTGCTCGTCGTCGATCTCCCCGACGATCTCCTCGAGCACGTCCTCGATCGTGACCAGGCCGCTGACACCGCCGTATTCGTCGACGACAACCGCCATGTGATTGCGCGACAGCCGGAATTCCTTGAGCAGGATGTTGAGGCGCTTGGATTCCGGGATCAGCGCGACCGGGCGCAACAGCGCGCGCACGTCGCTCGGCACTTCGCCCGAATAACAGCGCAGCAGATCCTTGGCCAGCAGGATGCCGAGGATCTGGTCCTTGTCGTCGGCGTGTACCGGGAAACGCGAATGCCCCGATTCGACCACGGTATCAAGAACTCTGGTGAACGGCGCATCGATCGGCAACGATACCATCTGGGCGCGCGGCACCATAACGTCGCGGACACTGAGTTCGGACACCGCGATGGCGCCTTCGATCATCGACAAGGTTTCGTTGGAAAGCACGCCGTTGGCCTGGGCGTGACGCAGTTCCTCGATGAGCTCCTCGCGACTTTGCGGTTCGCCTGCGAGCGCCTGGGTCAGGCGCATGAACCACGATCGCGGGGAGGGCGTACTGGGAGGTTGGTCCTCGCTCATTCCTGGTGAAGCTCGGGCCCTGCGGGCGGGCCGGCAAGTTTACTGCACGAGGCGCACGGTAGCGAATGCCAGGCGCCATGATAGTGCAGCGCGGCTGCGGGATCCAAGCGTCCGGGCGCCCCTATGGTTGCGTGGCATCGCGTGGCGCGTACGGGTCCGCCAGACCGAGCGCGGCCAGAATGCGGGTTTCGAGCGTTTCCATGCGTGCGGCCTGACGCGCGTTCTGGTGATCGTAACCGAGAAGATGCAGAACACCATGGATGGTCAAGTGCGTGTAGTGCGCGTGCAACGGTTTTCGCTGCCGGCTCGCCTCACGCGCCACCACCGGCACACACAGCACCAGATCCCCGAGTAGCGGCGACGATACGCCGGCCGGAAGCTCAGCCGCAAACGCCAGTACATTGGTCGCCTGATCCACATCCCGATAGCGTCGATTGAGCGTGCGCCCTTCGGTGCCGCCCACGAGCCGAATCGCGAGTTCCGCCGCCGCGTTGCAACCTGCTGCGACCAGCGCGGCGTCCACCCAGCGCCGAAACGAGATCGTGGCCGGCAACCCGCGACGCGGCGTGGCGTAATGGACTGCGACATTCGCACGAGAGCGTCTACGACGTGTCGGTGCCTTTATCATCATTCCCTGCGTCCGGTTTCGGGGCTCCTGCTTCCCGCATAGCGGCATCGCGTTCCTCGTACGCGCGCACGATGCGCGCGACCAGCGGATGCCTGACCACGTCGTTGGCCGTGAAAAACGTCAAGCTGACGCCATCGACGCCGCGCAATATCTCGATCGCATCGCGCAGCCCGGACTTCTGGTGTCGCGCAAGATCGATCTGCGTCACGTCGCCGGTCACCACCGCGACCGAACCGAAGCCGATCCGAGTGAGGAACATCTTCATCTGCTCGACCGTGGTATTCTGCGCCTCGTCGAGAATCACGAATGCATCGTTGAGGGTGCGGCCGCGCATGTAGGCCAGTGGTGCGATTTCGATCACATTGCGTTCGATCAGTTTGCCGACTTTCTCGATGCCCAGCATTTCATACAGCGCGTCGTACAGCGGACGCAGATACGGATCGACCTTCTGCGCCAGGTCGCCGGGCAGGAACCCGAGTTTCTCGCCGGCCTCGACCGCCGGCCGCACCAATACCAGGCGCTGTACGCGGTTTTCGTTGAGTGCCTCGACCGCGCTCGCCACCGCGAGATAGGTCTTTCCGGTGCCGGCCGGACCGATGCCGAGATTGATGTCGTTGGTCGCGATCGCATGCAGGTAGCGCGTCTGATTCGGTCCGCGTCCCTTGATCACGCCGCGCTTGACGCGGATCACGACATCTTGTGCGCTTTCAGCTGCTTCGGCGTCGAGCGCGTCGATACCGGAATCGGCCAGGTGCAGATTGATCTGCGGGCCGGTCAGCGTTTCCCGCTCGGTTGCCGCATACAGCTCGCGCAGCAGATGTCGGGCGACCTTGACCGAATGCTCGGCGCCGCTGACGCGAAACACGTTGCCGCGATTGGCGATCTCGACGCCGAGCCGCAACTCGATTTGACGCAGATGCGAATCGAACGGGCCGCACAGATTGGCCAGCCGTTCGGCGTCGTCCGGTTCCAGCGTGAAATCGGGCTGGCTGGTTTCGATCATGGCCGACGAGCGTAGCGCCTGGTTGTTGCGGTTGCCAGCGGAATGGCGACTACGGCGCCAATATCGATCAGTTCGAAGTGCAGTCGGTTGCCGGCCGCATCCTGCAGATCCTGGCAAACGATCACCCCTGAGAGTTCAGAGTACCTGCACCGACGCCGGTACTGATTTCCGCGCAGTCGCGGTCTCGGACGAGGGCGCAGGTTTCGACGCATCTTTCGGGATGCCCGAAAGGCCCTGGTGCAAAGGGCAGGCGCGAGTTTGCCGGTGTGCGACGCAGCGGTTCGGTTCAGGCGGTGAGCATGCGGCCGCGCAGCGAGTTGCTGCGTGTTGCGGTGACGACCACGTCGACGAATTGGCCGATGAGCCTTGTCGGCCCGGCAAAATTGACGTAACGCATGTTCTCGGTGCGGCCGGTCAGTTCGTTCGGGTCCTTCCGGCTCGGACCTTCGACGAGCACCGTCTGCACCGTGCCGACCATGCCATCGGCGATGAGTGCGGCGTTCGCGTTGATCGCGGCCTGCAGCCGCGCGAGGCGCTCGTGCTTGAGCATCTCGGGCGTCTCGTCGGGCAGGTTCGACGCGGGTGTGCCCGGGCGTTTCGAATAGATGAACGAGAAGCTTTGATCGAAGCCGACTGCATCGATGAGCTTCATCGTCTGCGCGAAATCCGTGTCGGTCTCGCCCGGAAATCCGACGATGAAATCCGAGGAAATGCTGATATCCGGGCGCACCGTGCGCAATTTGCGGATTTTCTGTTTGTATTCGAGTGCGGTGTAGCCGCGCTTCATCGCGGCGAGAATGCGATCCGACCCCGATTGAACGGGCAGATGCAGGTAGTTCGCGAGCTTGGGAACGTTTGCGTAGGCGTCGACGAGCGAATCGGAAAACTCGAGTGGATGCGAGGTCGTGAAGCGAATGCGGCCGATGCCGTCGATCTCGGCGATCG
>JBAVZT010000405.1:0-2727 GCA_049588955.1 Rhodanobacteraceae bacterium
CAACACGGCAGCGTGCGCGCTCCGGTCGATGCCGACGTCGTCCAGGTGCAGACGCAACCGGGCGTCAGCGTTTCGCCGCAATCGGGAACGTTGTTTGTGCTGCTGCCGCAGCGCGCGCATATCATCCGCGCCGAACTGAGCACGATCTACGCCGGCGCGGTCCACGCGGGCATGCGCGCCGAGATCAGCCCCGACGATGAGCCGACGGCACGCGCGGTTGCGGCACATGTACTGCGTGTCGGCAAGCTGGTAGGTCCCTCCACGCTGGAAGACGATCCTGGATTGCGCTCCACCACCCGAACCGTGCAGTGCGTACTGGCGCTCGACCAGCCGGGTGATCTTCGCGTCGGTCAACGCGTGCTGGTGCGCTTCATTCGCGATCAGGCGCCGACGCCACGCTGACGGCTGTTGTGGTCGCTCGGTAATGACAATGCCGGCTTGGCAGCGCCAAGGGACTGCCGGAAAGGTTGCTGAAACCACGCCGTGCGAGCGTCTGTCATACGCCGCCTGATGCGCAGGCGGCGGCCGGGTCGCAGGCAACGAAGGCATGATCAAACCGACCGAATTCTTCTACGAGGGCGGACGCCAGGGCGTGTTGCTGATCCACGGTCTGACCGGTACTCCCACCGAGATGCTGCTGTTCGGAAAAGGCCTGCAGCGCGCCGGATTCAGCGTTCACGGAATGCAACTGGCCGGCCACTGTGGCAATGTCAACGACCTGCTTGGCAGTGGCTGGCGTGACTGGTACGCCAGCGTCGAAGCCGCCGCGATGCAGTTGCGGCGGCGCGTCGACCACCTGTTTGTGGCCGGCTTGTCGATGGGGGCATTGCTGTCCCTGCTGCTGGCCGCCGAGCATCCGCAGTGGGTCGACGGCGTCGGCGTACTGGGCGCGACTTTCCGTTACGACGGCTGGAGCATGCCGCGCATTGGCCGTCTGTCGTTCATGCTGCCTTTGCTGAAGCGGGCAGGCTTCGCGAGCAAACGCAGCTTCATCGAGCAACCGCCGTATGGACTTCGCGATGAGCGCATCCGGGCACGGGTCAGTGCGGCCATGCTCGATGGCGACAGCGCCGCAGCGGGACTTGCGGTGCATCCATGGCATTCTCTCGCCGAGCTGCACACGCTGGCCGCGCGCGTGCGCCGTCGCCTGCCGCAGGTGCACGCACCGTGTCTGGTCGCGCACGCGACCGAGGATGATATTGCCCACGTGCGCAACGCGCATCTGGTGGCCGCCCGCGTGGCCGGCCCGGTCGAACTGCTGCTGCTCGATGACAGCTATCACATGATTACGCTCGATCGCCAGCGTCGCCTGCTCAGTTCCCGTGCCGTCGAGTTCTTTGCCCGCATCGCGCGCGTCCGGAGCAGCACGCTGGCCGACGCGGCTTGACTGCGCACACGGGCGCCGGCATGAACCAGACTGTCTTGCTGCTTTGGGCGCTCAACGTCCTGCTGGATACCGGCGGCCAACTGGCTTTCAAGGCTGCCGCCGGCGACAGCCGCGCCGGTGACGGCATGGCTCGCTGGCGCTACATGCTGACACATCCGTGGATCTGGCTCGGCGGTGCCTGTTACGCATTCGAATTTCCGGTCTGGATCGCATTCCTTTCATTGCTGCCCCTGGGTCGCGGGATATTGCTCGGCTCGATCAACATTGTCGCCATCATGCTGGCCGGACGGCTGTTGTTCGGTGAACGTCTGTCACGCATGCGCGTGGCCGGCATGCTGCTGGTCAGCCTCGGCGTCGTTCTTGTCGGAGCCAGCGGGTGAACCGGTTTTATCTGTTCGGCTTTGCGCTGTTGATGGGTTTCGACACCCTGTCCCAGATCTGTTTCAAGTACGCCGGCATCCACGCACTGCCGGTGCAGGCGGACGTTACGTGGCTGACACGGCTGTTCACGCAGCCCTGGGTCTATGGCGCCGTCATCGGCTACCTTGGCGCGTTCCTGGTGTGGATGGCGTTGCTCAAGCGAGCGCCGATCGGTCCGGCCTTCGCAGCCTCCCATCTTGAGGTGGTCAGCGTGCTGCTGCTGTCAGTGCCATTGTTCGGCGAACACATCGGTCCGGTGCAAGGGCTGGGTGCTGTTGCCATTGTCGCCGGCATCGTCTGCCTGGCGCTGGGTGAACGCGATGCACCTGCGCAGTGAACATGCGGAAATGCCGCCGACTGCGGGGTTGCCGCTGCGCATCGGCGACCTGCTGCCGACCCGAGTGCCGACGCTGCCCGAAATGCTGCGCGACGTGCTCGGCCACGACGATGCATTGATTACCTGTTCGGGTACGGCGGCGCTGGTGATCGCACTGACCGCGCTGGCACACACCAGTACCCGCCGCACGGTGATCCTGCCGGCCTGGACCTGCCCGCTGGTGGCCATTGCGGTTGCCCACTGTGGTCTCGACGTGCGGTTGTGCGACAGCCGTCGCGGTCACTTCGAGATGGACAACGACGCACTGCATCAGGCGCTCGGTCGCGACACCTTGGCGGTCGTGCCCGCGCATCTGGGTGGCCGCGTGGCCGACATCGCCGGCGTACAAGCCATGGCTCATGCCGCCGGGGCGATGGTCGTCGAGGACGCCGCGCAAGCGCTTGGCGCGCGACATGGCGACAGCACGCCGGTCGGTCTGAAGGGCGACATCGGTGTGTTCAGCCTGGCAGCCGGCAAGGGCTTGAGTACTTACGAAGGCGGCTTGCTGTTGTCGCGCCACCCGCAACTGCACGAAGATCTGCGG
>JBAVZT010000406.1:0-4864 GCA_049588955.1 Rhodanobacteraceae bacterium
CGCCAGGTACAGTATCTGGCCAAGCAGCTGCGCAACCACGTCGACGCGATCGAACCGGTCCGATCGAGCCTTGAGCGCAGTCGCGAAAACGCGCGGATCGAGGCCGCGCACATGCACGGCATCGAAACCTGGCGCGATCGCCTGCTGCTCGACGGCGACGGCGCGCTGGCCGAACTCGCCGAACTCAGACCCGCCGCGGATTGCCAGCGCCTGCGTGCCCTCATGCGCCAGGCACGCATCGAAACGCAGGCGAATCAGCCGCCGCGCGCTTCGCGTGAACTGTTTCGTCTGTTGCGCGATCTCCTCCAATCGCCATAGAGAGTACCCGCCTGCCCGCAACCAGCGCCTGCAACGCCGCCACAACGAATCAGGCCGACGTGCCGCCAACTGTCATCCCGTCGATGCGCAAGGTCGGCTGACCGACACCGACCGGTACGCTCTGGCCTTCCTTGCCGCATACGCCGACGCCCTCGTCGAGCGCGAGATCGTTGCCGATCATGGCGACGCGATTGAGCACTTCGGGGCCGGAACCCACCAGAGTCGCACCCTTGACCGGTCGCGTCACCTTGCCGTCTTCGATCAGATAGGCCTCGCTCGCCGAAAACACGAACTTGCCATTGGTGATATCGACCTGGCCTCCGCCGAAATTGACCGCATACAGGCCGCGCTGGACCGAGGCGATGATTTCGGCCGGTTCATGCGGGCCGGCCAGCATGTAGGTGTTGGTCATGCGCGGCATCGGCAGATGCGCGAACGATTCGCGCCGGCCGTTGCCGGTCGCGCGCATACCCATCAAGCGCGCGTTGAGCTTGTCCTGCATGAAACCGCGCAGGACGCCGTCCTCGATCAGCGTCGTGCATTGGCTCGTCGTACCCTCGTCGTCGATGCTGAGGGAACCGCGGCGACCGGCCAGCGTACCGTCGTCGACCACGGTCACGCCACGCGCAGCAACGCGCTCACCCATCCTTCCGGAAAACGCCGAGGTCTCCTTGCGGTTGAAATCGCCTTCGAGGCCATGCCCGACCGCCTCATGCAGCAGCACGCCGGGCCAACCGGGCCCGAGCACCACGGTCATGTGACCGGCAGGCGCATCGACGGCTTCAAGATTCACCAGTGCCGAGCGCACCGCCTCGCGGGCATAGGCACGCGCACGACCGTTGGTCAGCAATTCGGTGAAACCGTAACGCCCGCCGCCGCCCGCACTGCCCTGTTCGCGACGACCGTCCTGCTCGGCAATCACCAGAACGTTCATGCGTACCAGCGGCCGGACGTCGGCCGCAAGGGTGCCGTCGGAAGCGGCGACCAACACCGTGTCGAGCGCCGCGACGATGGTGACGATGACCTGCTGGACGCGTCGATCCTCGGCGCGACAGATCCTGTCGACCTCGCGCAACAATGCGATCTTTGCTTCGCTCGAGAGCGTATCGATCGGATCCTGGGTCGGATAGAGTGCACGCGACGATGCGACCGCGAGCGGTTTGCCGCAGCCGTTGCTGCCACTGCGCGCGATCGCGCGCGCCGAGCCGGCGGCTTCCATCAACGCCGGCAGATCAATCTCGTCCGAATACGCAAAACCGGTTTTCTCGCCGGCCAGCGCGCGCACACCCACGCCCTGCTCGATCGCGTGGTTGCCATCCTTGACGATGCCGTCCTCGAGCACCCACGACTCGCTGCGCGAATGCTGGAAATACAGATCGGCCGCATCGATCGATGGACCCATCAGGCGCGAGAACACGCCATCGAGATCGTTCGCGGCAAGGCCGCCGGGACGCAGCAGCCGCTGTTCGGCCTGGGCAATCAGTTCGGTCATGGAAACGTGCATCGGGCGGAATAGTCGTACTTATGGAGGCAAAAGGCCTGGCGCGCAAGGCCCGCCATGGGCAATGTCGGTGCAACTTGCTGATCCGGCTAACAATTCTTCCTGCGACCCGACCGCCAACGTTGATTCGCGCGTGCAAGGCCAAAGGTGCACCGGCGCGGATCAGAGGCGGCCTCAGCGCGACATCGAGCGAGTTCTCAGCGAGCTGACTCTGCGGACCCTGCGTCCTCCGGGCCAACACGGGTCGGACCCTCGTCGGAAGGCTTTCCGGTCGCCGGCTCATCGGGCTTGCCGTTACTGCTGCCACCGCTGTTGGTTTTGCTTTTGCCTTTGCCCAGCAACGTGATCGCCGGTTTCTCCCAGCTGCCGGTGACGTGATAGCGCGATTGCGTAACCTGGCCGATCGGTTTGGACAGAAGGCTCTGGATCACGATGCCGGCGGCCGCCCCGACCGGACCACCTGCAATCGCACCAACCAGCGGCAAGGTGGAGCCGGCGTGCGGAGTAACGATCATTTCCTGATCGTAGTCCTTCGTGCGCAGGCCGGTGCGCCCGCTGATACGAATGTCCGCGGCCGGGCCCTTGATGGCCAGATCGTCCGTATAAGCATTGCCGTCATCGAGCCGGAAGGAACCCTTGATGGAATTGAAGCCGAGACCGGATTTGAAGAAATCACTGAAATCCAGGCTCAGCCGACGTGGAATCTCGCGCAGTGACAGCAGCCCGAACAATCGACCCGCGCCCGGATTGACGTCGAGGATGCGTCCCTCGCCGACCTTGACCTTGAGCGAGCCGGTCAAATCGGCGAGCGCGAATGCCGATGGCGCCCCGGCCCAGACCGCGTCGATTGTCGCGTCCGTCGGGCCGCCATCGATCAAGCCGGAAAACCCGAGCGCATCGAGCATGTGTCCGAGATTCTGTGCGCCCAGATCGATGACGAGGTGCGAGTGGCTGTTGTCCGCACTCCCGGTCCAGTCACCGCTTGCCTGCATCGTCACGTTCGGCGATCTGGTGTCGAGTTTCACAATGTGCATGCCCTGTGCAGTCGGCTGGCTGTCGAACGTCGCGCTGCCGAAATTCGCGCTGCCGAGCTTGAAATCGGCAATCGTGAAATGCAGTGGGGGCAGCGATGCCGGCGCGATGCCCGCCATTGCGCCGGTTTGAGCCGCGCCCGCTTCCTTGCCGCCAGCGCTCGAGGATGGCGCGTCCGGCCAGTGCAGGCGCTCGAAGTTCGCGCGAATCCCCTGCCCCGCGTCCGCTGCAGGCAGTTTCAGCGTGCCGTCGATATCGGCACCGGTGAAGACGACGTCGTCGCCATTCGCGCTCGACGCAAACGCGAGGCGCGTGTTGCTGAAATGGCGATTGGCGACGACCAGATCATCGATCTCGACATCGCCACCTTTGAGTGCTGCATTGCCACCACCGCCAAAACCGCCGGCGATGTCGAGCCAGTGGCTCAAATCAACGACACCGGCATGGCCGCCGATGACCACACCCGAATCCGGCACTTCGCCCGCCGATGCCGAGCCGAAGTCCAGTCGTGCCGCAAACGGTTTGTCCGGCGCAGGCAGCTTGCCGCGGACCGCGAGCCGGTCGCCGAGCGTTGCGATGAACGGTTTTCCTTCATACGGCAGATCGAGATTCAGCGCGAACGGCAACGATGCGGGTGCTGCCTTGCCGAGCGGGGCCGGCAAATCGATCGCGGTACCGACAAGGTCGCTTCGCAGGTCAAGCTGCGCACGCACGGGTGCCGGCGCTTCGGCCTGCTCGACGCTCAACGCGACGCTCCAATCCGAAGTGCCGGGAAATCGCGCGAGGGCTGGCTTGAGCAATGGCACCCGGGAAAACACGACGGATACCGGCAAGGCGCCATCCAGACTCGCTTCGAATGCGTGTTTCGCATCGCTCACGTAATCGCCGGCAGCCAGGCGCAGCCCAACCGGATATTTTTCCAGCATCGCGCTTAGCGGGCCTGCGCCAAAGCCACCTTGATTGAAGTGCACGGGACCCGCCGCATCGGTCAGGTGCAGGTCGTAGCGCGTATCGTCGAGCGCGGCGCCGGCAAGATCGACGCTGCCATCCAATGTGGTTCGGCCGACGTCCTTGACCGGCAACTGCAGCCGGAACGCAAGATTGCCGGTGCCGCCGACCGCGACTCCGTCCAGCGCATCCGCGTGCTCCCTGCCGATCGGAGTGGCGCGCACGAACCCGAGCAGATCCTTGCCGGCGCCGGTGCCCTTGACCGAAAGATCGAGCACGGTTTCGCCCAGATCGGCAATGCCGGCGTCGGCGCTCGCAACCTTGATGCCTTTGCTCTCGGCGCCCTCCACGCTTGCATGCAACCCGACGTTCTCGAAGTCGGCGATGACGTCCACATGCTCGGCACGCGGCCATTCGGGTGCGTAATCCAGCGTCAGGTCATCGACACGGCAATGCGCCGCGAAGCGACCACGATGGTTCGCGAATGGCCAGTCATCCAGATCGCCGCGCAGCATGGCGCGGCCGTCGCTCACGGCGCCCGCAACCAACGCGCGATCCAGCCATTCGACCGCGGGCGGCGGCATGATATTGACCGGCCAGAACAGTTTTGCGGCGCCGACATCGGCGTGTGTTATCGACGCATATACATCGAGCCGTGGTCGCGAGGCGTCGTCTTCCAGGTCCACCGCCCCGAGCAGCTCGCCGCCGTAGCCCTCCCCCTCGAAACGCAGCTGGTCGGTAGCCACCCGCCAGGCACTCTCATCGGCGCTGCGAAAGGCGACGATATCGCCACCGAATCGGGAAAACCCGATGGACTTGCGAAACACGTGCGGCCAGTTGAAGCTCGCGGCTTGCGACGGCAGTTCAAGCAGAACCGCCTCGGCATCGCCATGCAGTGTCGCCGTGGTCAGTTCGACACCGGGGAGTGCGCCGCTGGCGCCGATGCGCAGGCCATCGAGAGTGGCGTCCACCGTGTAGTGGCCGGCATCGACGGCACGCACATCGGCGCTGACGATCCGGCCGGCCGGATTGACGTCGTAAAGCCAGCGACGCCAAGCCGGCGAC
>JBAVZT010000407.1:0-9922 GCA_049588955.1 Rhodanobacteraceae bacterium
GTACGTGTCTCGATTGCGGCCTTGTCGTCGCCTTTCATGACCTTCTCCAGATCGGCCAGTGCTTCCTCGATACGTCCGATCTGATCGCCCTGCAGCTTGCCGCCATGTTCCTTGAGCGCGCTGCGCGTGCCATGCACGAGCTGATCGGCCTTGTTGCGCGCACCGATGAGTTCGTGGAAACGCTTGTCCTCTTCCTTGTTGGCTTCGGCGTCCGTGACCATGCGCTTGATCTCGTCCTCGGACAGACCCGATCCGGCCTTGATCTCGATGCGCTGCTCCTTTCCGGATTTCTTGTCCTTGGCCGAAACATGCAGGATGCCGTTGGCGTCGATGTCGAACGCGACGTCGATCTGCGGCATCCCGCGCGGCGCGGACTCGATACCGGCCAGGTCGAACTTGGCCAGCGACTTGTTGTAACGCGCCTGTTCGCGTTCGCCCTGCAAGACGTGCACGGTCACCGCGGACTGGTTGTCCTCGGCGGTCGAGAACACCTGCGACGCCTTGGTCGGGATCGTCGTGTTCTTCTCGATCAGCTTGGTGAACACACCGCCGAGCGTCTCGATACCGAGCGACAACGGTGTCACGTCAAGCAGCAGCACGTCCTTGACCGTGCCGCCCAGCACGCCGCCCTGAATTGCAGCGCCGACCGCCACCGCTTCGTCCGGATTGACGTCCTTGCGCGGTTCCTTGCCGAAGAAATCCTTGACGGCTTCCTGCACCTTGGGCATGCGCGTCTGGCCGCCGACCAGGATCACGTCGTCGATGTCGGCGACACGCAGGCCGGCATCGTTGAGCGCGGTGCGGCAGGGGTCCATCGTGCGCTTGACGAGCTCCTCGACCAGCGATTCGAGCTTGGCGCGGGTGAGCTTGATATTCAAATGTTTCGGACCCGACGCATCGGCCGTCACATACGGCAGATTGACCTCGGTCTGGTGCGCAGTCGAAAGCTCGATCTTGGCGCGCTCGGCGGCGTCCTTGAGGCGCTGCAATGCGAGCGGATCGTTCTTGAGGTCGACGCCCTGGTCCTTCTTGAACTCGTCGACCAGGTAATCGATCACGCGTTTGTCGAAGTCCTCGCCGCCGAGGAAGGTGTCGCCGTTGGTCGCGAGCACTTCGAACTGCTTCTCGCCGTCGACTTCCGCGATTTCGATGATCGACACATCGAACGTACCGCCACCCAGATCGAACACGGCGATCTTGCGATCCTTGCTGCCGGACTTGTCGAGGCCGTAGGCCAACGCCGCCGCCGTCGGCTCGTTGATGATGCGCTTGACCTCGAGACCGGCGATTCGGCCGGCGTCCTTGGTCGCCTGGCGCTGCGAATCGTTGAAATAGGCCGGCACCGTGATGACGGCTTCGGTCACGGTTTCGCCCAGAAAGTCCTCGGCCGTCTTCTTCATCTTCATGAGCACCTTCGCCGAGACTTCGGGCGGTGCCATTTTCTTGCCGTCGGCGGTTTCGACCCAGGCGTCGCCGTTGTCGTGCTTGATGATCCTGTAGGAAACGAGGTCAATGTCCTTCTGCACCTCGGCATCGTCGAACTTGCGCCCGATCAGACGCTTGACGGCGTAGAAGGTGTTCTTTGGATTGGTCACGGCCTGGCGCTTGGCAGTGGCGCCGACCAGAACCTCGTTGTCCTTGAACGCGACCACGGATGGCGTCGTGCGATCGCCTTCGGCATTCTCGATCACTCGGGCTGCGCTGCCCTCCATGACCGCCACGCACGAGTTGGTGGTTCCAAGGTCGATACCGATGATCTTTCCCATTGTCTAATCTCCGCTCAATCCGAACCGGGTCATTCCGACCGCTGGCGCAAAATGTGGGGGTTTCGCTTTGCGTTTCAAGCCAGGGCATCCCTTGCGACGATCATTTCGCCACCGAGACCAATGCCGGACGCAGCAGCCGGTCGTGGAGCACATAGCCTTTCTGCATGACCGCGATCACGCTGCCGGATTTGTGCTCGTCGCTTTCCACCATGGTCATCGCCTGATGACGCTCCGGATCGAATGGCTCACCGACGGGATCGATGACCTTCAATCCGTTGTTTTCCGCAACCCGCATGAGTTCGCGCAAGGTCAATTCCTGACCGGAACGCAACGCCGCGGCGTCGGCACCGGTCGCATCGAGTCCGCGCTCGAGGCTGTCGCACACCGGCAGCAGATCGGCCAGCAGCTTCTCGTTGGCGAAGCGACGCGCATGGTCCAGATCGCGCGCCAGGCGCTTGCGCTGGTTGTCCAGCTCGGCACGCTCGCGCAGAACGACATCGCGCATCTCGGCCAGCTTGACCTCGTATTCACCGAGCTGACGCGACAGCGCGTCGACGTCCGTCATCACCTGATCGTCGGCACCGGCGGCAACCCGCCTGTCGCCTGTTTCACGATCATCGGACGGTGCCGGATTGGTGTTTTCCATGGATGCCTCCGCAATTGAAAACCTGAACGGCGCCGCAGCGTGAATGCCCATTCGCTTGTTGATGCTGGCAGTGAAGAACCCTTCTTGCCGGGTGCAAGCACACCGACCTGGCAATCGCCGCAGCACGCCCCAGCGCAGCAATGGGGTCGGCTAGGCGCGGTTCAAGGCAAGCGAGATGATTCGCGCGGTCGCCTGTACCACCGGGATGACCTTTTCGTAGGCCATGCGGGTCGGACCAATCACGCCGAGGACTCCGAGCGCATGATCTCCGGCACCGTAGGACGCGGTGATCAACGAGCAGCCGTCCAGCGCCGGAAATCCGGACTCCTCGCCGATAAACAGGCGCACGCCTTCGGCGCGCGCGCAGCGATCGAGCAGTGCCAGCAGATCGCGCTTGCGCTGGAACGCGTCGAACAGATCACGCAGCCGATCCATGTCGGCAAGCTCGTGCACCGCCATCAGGTTGGCCTGCCCGGCCACCAGCATGTCGTCGTCCGGCGCCGACTCGAATGCCTGCTGCGCCACTTCGACGGCCACCGCCAGCATTCGATTCAGGCGCGCACTTTCGTCGCGCATTTCGCGCAGCAGACGCCTGCGAATCTCGTCCAGCCGCAGACCGGCAAAATGTTCATTCAGATAATTGGCGATCTGCTCGAGCTCACTCGGGCCGTAGACACGCTGGGTCGCGATGACGCGGTTCTGGACCTGACCGTCGGTGAACACCAGAATCACGAGCAGACGATTGCCGTCGAGCGCAACGAAATCGATATGGCGAAACGGAAGCTCCTCGCGCTTGGGGACGCTGACCACGCCGACAAAACGGGTCATCTCGGACAATAGCGAGCTGGCGCTGCTCAAGAGTTCCGGCGTCCCGGCATCGGCCGGCAGTTCGCGACGCAGTTGTTCGATCTGGATGTCCTTGAGCGGTTCCAGTTCGAGAAGGCTGTCGACAAACACACGGTAGCCCTGCGCAGTCGGTACCCGCCCCGCCGAGGTATGCGGCGCGGAGACCAGCCCCAATTCCTCGAGGTCTGCCATGATGTTGCGGATCGTCGCGGGGCTTACCTCGAGCCCGGACGAACGCGCCAGCGTGCGTGAACCCACCGGCTGACCTTCCGCGATATAGCGCGCAATCAACGAGCGCAGCAGCTGCCGCGAACGCGCATCAAGACCGGCTCCGGGTCGATTCATGCAGGATTTCCGTGGCGCATCGACGCCAAGTTATGGTGGACGCTAGCAAGCGTCCTTGAATCAATCAATAGCACACGCATGCGGACTCGTGCCGGACACACCGATCGGGAAGTCCGCGACAGGCGCACAACCCCGTAATGGGGCCGTCGCGCATACAATCAACGCCTTCTGTTACCTTCGCGCCAGGCGGCGCTCAAAGCGCGCACGAGTGCAATGCTGGAAACTCTCTACGTCAAGGATTTCGCGATCGTCGGGGAAGCCGAGATCAGGTTCGGGCCGGGTCTGACCGTGGTCAGCGGTGAAACCGGCGCCGGCAAATCGCTGTTGGTGGATGCGCTGCTGTTGCTCGCGGGCGCGCGTGGCGACGCCGGTCTCGTCCGCCATGCCTGCGAACGCGCCGAGTTGTCGGCCGTTTTCGATATTTCCGCGCGCGCGGATCTGCAGGCCTGGCTGGCAGACAACTCGCTCGAGGACAGCGAGCAAGGCTGTCACCTGCGCCGCGTGATCCGCGTCGAAGGCAATTCGCGCGCTTGGATCAATGGCCGCCCGGTCACCCTGATGCAGATGAAGGCGCTCGGCGAACGCCTGATCGAAGTGCATGGACAAAACGAGCATCAGGCGTTGCTTGAGCGCGCGCAGCAACTCGCCCTGCTCGACGCATTTGCCGGCAACGAGGCGGTACTGGGCGGCCTGGCGAACATCGTGCGCGATTTTCGCCTGGCCGGCGCTCGCATCGATGAGCTGTCGCGCGGGGAGGATCACGGGGAACGCATGGCCTGGCTGACGCATCAGCTCGACGAGCTGGATCGCTACGCCCTCGACGCGGCCGAACTCGAAACGATCGATGCCGAGCACCGCCGTCTCGCCAACGTCGGCCAGTTGCTGCAAGGTTGCGCCGCTGCGGCCGAACTCATCGACGGTGACGGCGAATGGACGCTGCTGCGTCTGCTGCTGCGCGCACAGGCAGAATTCGGACGCCTCAGCACGCTTGACGATCGTCTTGCAGGCGCCCGGGAATTGCTCGAAAACGCGCACATTCAGGTTGCCGAGGCGAACGCGGTCCTGGCGCGATACCGGACCGGACTCGATCTCGATCCGGATCGGCTGGCCGAGATCGACAATCAGCTGGCGAGACTGCACGATCTCGCACGCAAACACCGCGTACCGATGGCGGAGCTCAAGAATTTCTCCGATGGCTTGCGCGATGAACTCGACGCGCTGCGCGGCGCCGGCGCCACGATTGCGAAGCTCGAGGCCGAACGAGCACGACTGCGTAGTGCGTACGTCGCCGCCGCGAGAACCCTCAGCGAATCACGAGCGCAGGCGGCCGACAGACTCGGCCGCGAAGTCACCGTCCTGATGGGCGAACTCGGCATGGCGGGTGGTCGCTTCGAAGTCCGCATCGATACCCGCGAACGCGACGAGCCCGACGAGCGCGGCGCTGAACGCTGCGAGTTCCTGGTCAGTGCAAACCCGGGACAACCGCCGGGCGCATTGCGCAAGGTGGCCTCCGGAGGCGAGTTGTCGCGCATCAGCCTGGCGATCGAGGTCGCCGCACTGGATCTCGATGCCGTTGCAACGATGGTGTTCGATGAAGTCGATGCCGGCATCGGCGGCGCGGTCGCCGAGGTGGTCGGCCAGAAGCTGCGGCGGCTCGGCAGCAGGCGTCAGGTCCTGTGCGTAACGCACCTTGCGCAGGTGGCCGCACAGGGACATCGACACCTGCGCGTTGGCAAGTCCAATATCGACGGCGCGACGGAAGTCCGGGTGGACACCCTGGACCAAACCGCCCGTCGCGACGAGATCGCGCGCATGCTCGGTGGAGTCGACATCACGCGCGAAACGCGTGCACACGCGAGACAGATGCTAGACCGCGCACAGCAATCCTGAGGGTTCGGGAACGTGGCGCTTGTCCCTGCCTGGATCGTAGGATGGGTGGAGCGCAGCGATACCCATCGTGCCCGATCTGGAGTCAAACGAGATCGTCGAGTACTCCGGCTTGATGGGTATCGCTGCGCTCAATCCTACGCAACTGCGCTCAACCCATCCTACGCGAGGCCGTCTCCGTACTTGCGGTCTATCTCTTGCGCTTGGCCCGGACGTACAACACCAGGCTGTGATCCTCGATATCGTAGCCGTGCTTGTCCGCGACCTCGCGCTGCAGACGCTCGATGTCCTCGTTGCTGAATTCGATGACCTTGCCGGTGTCGATATCGACCATGTGATCGTGGTGTTTGCCGCGGTCGAGTTCATACACCGCCTGGCCACCCTCGAAATTGTGCTTGAGTACAAGCCCGGCCGTTTCAAACTGGGTCAGCACGCGGTAAACCGTGGCAAGGCCGATATCATCCTGATGATCGAGCAATCGTCGGTAGATGTCCTCGGCGCTCAGGTGCTTGCCGTCGAAGGCCTCGAGTATTTCGAGAATGCGCATGCGCGGATGGGTGACCTTGAGTCCGGCCTTGCGCAGTTCGGTCGTTTCCATTGTCGGCTCCTGGGGTCCCGTTCCGGAAATCTCTTGCCGGAACGTCGGCGCCACTGCGGGAAGAGAACGTTTGCTAGTGTATCATTCGGCTCCTCTTCGGACCCCGGATTCACCACGCATGCGCTTTTGCCGTCTCGCTCTCCTGACGCTGATTCCATTGAGTACAACCGCGCTGAGCGGCTGCGGCGTGCTCTACAAGCTTGACGTGCAGCAGGGCAACCTGTTCAACCAGGCCACGGTCGATTCGCTCAAGCCCGGCATGACCAAGCGCCAGGTGACTCTGATCATGGGTTCTCCGTCGATCGTCAGTCCGTTCGACCAGAACCGCTGGGATTATGTATCGACCATCCGTCGCGGCCGAAACAAGATGGAATCAAAGGATCTGACGCTGTATTTCAAGGATGACGCACTGGCCAAGATCGAAGGTGATTACTTTCCGGTCGATCCGGACCAGTTGATCAAGGATGCGCGCAAGTACAAGCGCGAATACCCGGACGAAAAGCGCCCGGACGAAAAAAAGAAACAGGGCCAGGGCGGTTGACCAGCGCCGAAACCCGGGTTCCGATCGCGTCTCGAAAGCGATACTACTTGTTGAGCTTGCGCGCACGCGCGCGACGCGCATCCTTCGGGTCGATCGTGAGCGGACGGTAGAGCTCCACGCGATCTCCATCCCGAAGCGCCGACTCAGGTCTTGCCGGTTTCGACCAGATGCCGATCGTCAATCCGGTTCGCGCGCCGCCGAGGAAGTTCTCGACCCCTGAAGCCGCCAGCGCCTGCGCCACCGTCGCGCTTGCGGGAAGTTCGATCCGACGCAAGAACTGGCGCCCCGGTTCAGCGTAGGCAACCTCCACATGAATGCGATCGCCGGCGACATGGTCAACCGTCATGCGCCTCTCCGTGAACGCGCTGGGCAACACGACAGAAATCGTCGACCAATCGGTTGGCCAGGCTGTGGAAGCCAAGGCGCAGGACCATGCCGGTCAAACGGCCCGAGTACTCGAAATCGAGCTCCAGAGCGATGCGGCAGCCGTCTTCACCGAGCGCTGTGAATGTCCACTCGCCGTGCAGGCTACGTAACGGGCCTTCGACCAGATCGAGGCGCAGGTGCGTAGGCGGCGCCATGGTATTGCGCGTCGTGAAGCTCTGCACGATGCCGCCGATGCGCAAATCCAGACGCGCGGTCAGGGTGTCGCCCTCGCGCACAAGAATCCTGGCATCCGCGCACCAGTTGAAATGGCTCGGGTATGCTTCGACATCGTTGACGAGACCGAACATCTGCTCTGGCGTATGGCGCACAACGGCGCTGCGGCGGATCTGGGTCACGACATTCCCGGCTGATGATTTCCGATGACCAGGGTGCCGCTGCCGGTGGTTCCGGTCGGCAACGGCATTCCCAACCCCGATAAAGCCATATGAGCAAGCAGCAAGGCAAGGACAAGCGAGGCTCCGGCACGATCGCGCTGAACAAGCGCGCGCGCCATGAGTACCACATCGACGAGCGCTTCGAGGCCGGCATTGCGCTGCTCGGCTGGGAAGTCAAGAGCCTGCGTGCCGGTCGCGTCAACCTCAGCGAAGCCTACGCGGTCATCAAGTCCGGCGAGATCTTCCTGTTCGGCGCCTCGTTTCCGCCACTGCTTTCGGCCTCGACGCATGTCGTCGCCGATGACCGGCGCACGCGCAAGCTGCTGCTGCACCGCGAGCAGATCGACCGCCTGATCGGAGCGGTCGAACGCAAGGGCTTTACCCTGGTGCCGCTCGCAATGTACTGGAAGGCGAACCGCGCCAAGGTCGAAATCGGGCTTGCGCGCGGCAAGCAGACCCACGACAAGCGCGACGCCGAAAAGGAACGCGACTGGAACCGCGAGAAGCAGCGCACGTTGCGCGCGAAGAATCCGCAGGCGTGATCAGGTAACTTTGCGCATCATCGGCTTCCGCGGACTTTTCCCGGCGCCGCCACTCGATCGTTCTGCAAGGATTCCTCGGCGCGCGGCAAGCGCTTCTGCCACGCTTGTATTCTGCCGCTCGGACCACCATCATTCCTTTCCCCGGGGGCGACATGGCTTCGACGGGGGTTGCGCAATCACTTGGAGCATGCCGAGGGGGTCGCTTTCCTCGTTAAACCAGCGGCAAAAAACTCAGACGCCAACGACGACGTCTACGCTCTGGCCGCTTAAGGCCTAAGCCCCGAACCGACATGTGTCCGTGCTAGTCGGTGTAGGGTCACTATCACGGAATCGCTGCCGGTTGCCGCTTGTCGGCCGGTGGTCAACCCAAAACAAGCTGGTTCTGCGGTGTGCCTTGCACGCCGTGTTGCCGCAGGACGAGACCAAACGGCGCGCTAAGCATGTAGCGCCGAGGATGTAGCACCTTCGGACGGGGGTTCGATTCCCCCCGCCTCCACCAATTCAAGGTCCGATGCAGTCGGAAGAAGTCCACCAACCCCGCAAACTGCGGGGTTTTTTTATGGTTGCGGTTTCCGTCAGGTTTCGTGCAACGCCGTTATCGGATCGACGCGTGCGGCGCGGCGCGACGGGATCCAGCACGCAAGCGCGGCAACCGCGCAGAGCAGGACCGCGATCGCGAGGTAGATCAGCGGATTGCTCGCGCCGATCTGGAACAGCAGTGCCTGCATGAGTCGCGTCAACGCGAGCGCCGCGACGACACCGATTGCGATGCCGATCAACGCGAGCTTCATGCCCTGCCCGATCACCATCTTCTGCACGTCCGTCGCCCGCGCGCCGAGCGCCATGCGGATCCCGATCTCGCCCGACCGCTGCGCGACCGAATAGGCCATGACGCTGTAGACGCCGACGCTCGCCAGTATCAGAGCGAGTGCGGCGAATACGACCAGCAGGGTCATGGTCAAGGCGCGGTCGGCCATGGACTGATCGACGAAGTCCTGCATGGTGCCGATACCGATCAGCGGAATGTTCGCATCGACCTCGCGCAAGGCCGCGCGCACGCTGGAAGTCAGCGCATGAGGATCGCCGTCCGTGCGGATCAGGATGGCCGTGAAGTTCTCCGGGCGTTGCAATACCGGATAGTACATTTCCGGCACCGGCGCGTCGGTCAGACTGGTCGTGTGCACGTCGGCGACGACGCCGACGATTTCGGCGGGAAGCTGCAACATGCCGGTGACCAAGGTGCGGCCGAGCGGGTTTTCGCCGGGGAACAACTGCCGCGCCATGGTCTCGTTGATGATCATGACGGGTGGACTGTCGGGCGTGTCGCGTTCGTCGAAGTCGCGCCCGGCGTCGATCGGAATGTCGAGCACGCCGAAGCGGTTCGGACTGATCAAGTGCCGGATCGCGAGCGGGCGATCGGACATCGGCGGCAATGCGCGCCCGGCCACGGCATACGGCGATTGGCCGTTGTTGCCGCTGAGCGGCGGGTTGTCGCTGAGCGCGACCGATTTCGCGCCCGGAATCTGCTGCATCCGGTGATACAGACGTTTGTAGAAATCGACTGTCTTCGGAGTCCGCGGCGGGTATTCCGTGGACGGCACGACCAGGAACGCACTGAAAATATGGTCGGTGCGAAAGCCCGGCGACACGGCGTGAATCCGCACGAAGCTCGCGATCAGCAGACCGGTGGCAATCAGCAGCACGAACGACACCGCGATTTCGCCGACCAGCAACGCGCTGCGAAAACGGCTGCGCGTGCGTCCGCCGGTCGAGTCGCGACTGGAGTCCTTCAGCGTGTCGTTGAGCGCGTGCATCGAAGCGTGCATGGCCGGCACGACGCCGAGCGCGAGCCCGGCCAGGATCGACACGCCGAGGGTGAACACGAGCACCGCGGGAGCAAGCGAAATCTCCTCGGCGCGCGGCACGAACC
>JBAVZT010000408.1:0-2133 GCA_049588955.1 Rhodanobacteraceae bacterium
CGACATCGCCGAGCAACTGGCGCAAGGCGAGCCGCGCCTCGGTCGATACGCCGCTGCGCGGCAAGGCGGGGGGCAGGCGCGGCCGCGATCGGATTGCGACGGTGTTCATCGGCAGCGCGCGCGGTGCGCGCAACTTGGCGTCCCGGCACGCCACCGCGTTTGCAGGATGTGTTGAATGCAGCGAAAAGCGTGCGGCTTTGCGTGAAAGCGATGGGTATCGCTGCGCTCAACCCATCCTGCGGGGTCGTCTCGATAGCGGGCAGACAATCGGGTCAGGCCGCCTGCGGCCACGGTGTCAGTATCTCCACGCCATCGTCGGTCACCGCCATCGTGTGCTCCCACTGTGCCGACAGCGAATGATCGCGCGTGACCACGGTCCAGCCGTCCGGCAACACGCGCGCCTGCGGCTTGCCGGCATTGATCATCGGCTCGATCGTGAAGGTCATGCCCTTTTCGAGTTTCAGTCCGGTCCCGGCCTTGCCGTAGTGCAGCACCTGCGGGTCCTCGTGATAGATGCGGCCGATGCCGTGACCGCAATACTCACGCACCACCGAATAGCCGCGGCTCTCGGCATGACGCTGGATCGCCTGGCCGATATCGCCGAGCGTCGCGCCGGGGCGCACTTCGGCGATGCCGCGCATCATCGACTCGTAAGTGGTCTCGACCAGACGCCGGGCGAGCACCGAAGGCTCGCCGATGAAATACATGCGGCTGGTGTCGCCATGCCAGCCATCCTTGATCACGGTGACATCGACATTGACGATGTCGCCGTCCTTGAGGACCTTGCCCGGACTCGGGATGCCGTGACAGATCACCTGGTTGACCGATGTACACACCGTCTTGGGGAATCCCCGGTAACCGACATTGGCCGGAATCGCCTTCTGCACGTTGACGATGTGATCGTGGCATATGCGATCGATTTCCCCGGTGCTCACGCCAGGGCGCATGTGCGGCACGATCAGTTCGAGTACTTCGGCGGCGAGGCGGCCGGCAACGCGCATTTTCTCGATTTCGGCGGGGGTCTTGATGGTGACAGGCATGATTTTTCAGGATTCGCGTCGCATCGGGCGAGTAAACCAGTAGACACCGACATGATACAACCGGCGTGGCCGCGCTTGCCGCAAGGGAGGCGCAACAGCTACAATTTCAGTAATTTGACGGCGCGCCGCAGTCGGGTCGCCGCCAGATGATATGCGGTGATGCGGAACCATCCGCAAGGCCGCCATGGCGATTTCGCCAAATCCGCACACGCATCGTCACCGTTTTCGGGGTGCCGCGCCAGAAATGGCGGGGTCGCAAACGGCGGATGCGTGGAGGCTCAACCCCGGGCTTCGCCGCACCTGGTGCGGCACGGCCCACATCGTTCGGAGTTCATCCATCATGTCCCAGGTCACCATGCGCCAGATGCTCGAGGCCGGCGTGCATTTCGGTCATCAGACGCGCTACTGGAATCCGCGCATGGCGCCGTACATCTTCGGCGCGCGCGGCAAGATCCACATCATCAATCTCGAAAAGACCCTGCCGTTGTTCAACGATGCGATGAACTACGTGTCCGGACTCGCGCAGAAACGCGGCACCATCATGTTCGTCGGTACCAAACGCTCGGCACGCGAGGCGGTAAGGGAGGAAGCGATGCGCTGCGGCATGCCGTATGTCGCCGCGCGCTGGCTCGGCGGCATGCTGACCAACTTTCGTACCGTCAAGCAGTCGATCGGACGTCTCAAGGAAATCGAGGCGATGTCCGAGGATGGCAGTTTCGACAAGCTGGTCAAGCACGAGGTGCTCGGCCTGCTGCGCGAACGCGACAAACTCGAGCGTTCGCTCGGCGGCATCAAGGACATGAACCGGTTGCCGGATGCCTTGTTCGTGATCGACATCGGGCACGAGAACATCGCGGTGCTGGAAGCGAAAAAACTCGGCATTCCGGTCGTTGCGGTGGTCGATACCAACTACGATCCGGCGCTGGTGGACTACCCGATCCCCGGAAACGACGACGCGATTCGCGCCGTGCAGTTGTATGTCAGCGCAGCGGCCGACGCCGTGCTCGAAGGCAAGGCCTCGGCACCGCAGATGGCGGCGACCGATCAGGACGAGTTCGTCGAAACGGACGCCGAGGGCAACCCGATCGCCAGC
>JBAVZT010000409.1:0-2181 GCA_049588955.1 Rhodanobacteraceae bacterium
GCCGAGCGACGGCCGTATCGGCGCCGGCCGCTGGTGCCGGAGCGGGCGTGGTGGCGGGCACCGTCGGCGAATTGACTGCATCGTGCTTCACGGCGGGCTCCGTCTTCGCCAGCGCCGAGCCGACGGCGATCAGCGCCGCAGCAGCAATAACTTGCCGAAACCTCATACACTCACTCCGGGAGATCCTCAAGATCGCAACGCACGCGCGTTGTGACGCGCCGCGCCGCGACAGACTGGATGTCAACCGTGGAATTATCCGTGCGCATCGAAGTCCGGTCAAACTGCGCCCATTCGCCGACAGGACCCTGCCATGGCCGACAACCCGTTCCGCCGCGCGCGTTACCTGATCAGCGCGCACCGGCTGGCCCAGTTGCCGCCCGACATCGGCGCGGAGATTGCGTTTGCCGGCCGCTCCAATGCCGGCAAATCGAGCGCCCTGAATACGATCTGCGACCAGCACGGTCTCGCACGCACCTCCCGGACGCCCGGCCGCACCCAGCAGCTGGTGGCGTTCGAACTCGACGAGTCGCACCGCCTGATCGACCTTCCCGGATACGGCTATGCCAAGGTTCCCGAAACCCTGCGCGATCACTGGCGCAATTTGATCGACAGTTATCTGCGCACGCGCACCAGTCTGCGCGGCGTGGTGCTGATCATGGACTGCCGGCATCCGCTCAAGGATTTCGATCGCCGGATGCTGGCCTATGCACAAGCGGTCCAATGGCCCTGTCATTGCCTGCTCACCAAGGCCGACAAGCTGTCCAGGAGCGCTGCGCTGCGCACGCTCACGGCCGTGCGCCATGAGTTGGCGCCGCCGGCCAGCGCGCAGTTGTTTTCATCGCTGAAAGGGGTCGGCGTCGATGAGGCACGCAAGACCCTGGGCGACTGGCTGGGCCTTTAGGAAAAGTGACCCGGGCACCGAGGCGAGATTGCGCGGGTAACAAGTACTTTCCCTTGCACAGCACCATTGCGCCCCCACTTTGCGGTTTCCGCAGCTCGCGAGCCTCGCATGTCCGGACCCAGCGCCGCCAACGACGAACCGATCACGCGTCGCGAACAACTCGTCGCGTCGATCGCGGACGGCGCCAAGTCCGAGGCGCAATGGCGCATCGGCACCGAGCACGAAAAGTTCGGCTTTCACCTGGACGATCTGCGGCCGCCGACGTGGGAAGGTCCGCAGGGTATCGGGGCGCTGCTCGACGGCTTGACGCGTTTTGGCTGGGAACCCGTGTTCGAGCGCGACAAGCTCGTCGCCCTGCTGCGCGACGGCGCTTCGGTCACGCTGGAACCTGCCGGTCAACTGGAACTCTCCGGCGCGCCGCTCGCGACCATCCACGATACCTGCTGCGAGGTCATGGGGCATCTGACCGAGGTCAAGAGCGTCGCCGACGAGATCGGACTCGGCTTCCTCGGCATGGGATTCCAGCCCAAATGGCGGCGCGCGGAGATGCCGTGGATGCCGAAGGCGCGCTACGCGATCATGCGCCGCTACATGCCGAAAGTCGGGCAACTCGGCCTCGACATGATGACGCGCACTTGCACCGTGCAGGTCAATCTCGATTACGCCGACGAAGCGCATATGGTCCGGATGTTTCGCGTCGCGCTCGCATTGCAGCCGATCGCGACCGCGCTGTTCGCCGATTCGCCGTTCACCGACGGCCAGCCCAACGGCTATCTCAGTTACCGCTCGCATATCTGGACCGACACCGACGCCGATCGCACCGGCATGCTGGATTTCGTGTTCGAGGACGGTTTCGGCTACGAGCGCTACGTCGATTACGTGCTCGACGTTCCGATGTATTTCATCTACCGCGACGGCGAATACATCGATTGCGCCGGCATGAGCTTCCGCGATTTTCTGGCGGGCAAGCTGCCGACCCGACCTGGCGAATTGCCGACCATGCGCGACTGGACCGATCACATGACGACGGTGTTCCCGGAAGTGCGGCTCAAGAAATTCCTCGAGATGCGCGGCGCCGACGGCGGACCGTGGAACCGGCTGTGCGCACTGCCGGCGTTCTGGGTCGGCCTGCTGTATGACCCCGACGCACTCGATGCGGCGTGGGATCTGGTCCGGGAATTTTCGCTCGCCGAGCGCCATGCCTTGCGCGATGGCGTGCCGAAACACGCATTCAAGCTGCCGTTTCCGACGCGCGCTGCGCCGGACGGCACGGTCAGGGA
>JBAVZT010000410.1:0-2743 GCA_049588955.1 Rhodanobacteraceae bacterium
GCGCCGGCGTTGTTGCCGAACTCGACATCGAGTGGGGCACCCACCACCAAACGGTCACCGCGAATGGCCAGCGCGGTGCCGGTTTCGCCGGCTTCGTTGCCCCCGACGATCGAGTCGCTGTCGGACAGACGACCGATCGGATCCCATGTCCCTATGCTATTGCGCAAGAACAGGAAGATGACGCCCTGGAAGACGTCGGCTCTGGGCGCGCCAACGGCGATCGTGGTTACCTCATTGGGAGGATCCTCATCCGGCACATCGGTCGAGATATCGACGGCAGTACCGAACTCGTCGCCGGCATTGGACGGATCATTCGGCAGGAGTTTCGCATTCCGCACCCAAGCGGTGCCGTTCCACTCAAAGACGTAGGCAGCACCGGCATCGTTGCCTGCCTCGTCGTCATCGGGCGAGCCGACGACGATCAGCTCACGATCAACGGCAACATTCGAGCCGAAACCGTCGAACGGATTCGCGTCGTTTTCGGCCGTGAGTTTCTGCTCCTGAACCCAGGTATCGCCGATGCGCCGGAACACGTAAGCGGCACCGGCGTTGGTCGCCTCCGCGTCGTCGCCGGGGGCACCGATCACGGCAATGTCGCCATCGATGTCCACCGCGTGACCGAAGCCATCCGAGTCATCGGCATCCGATGCGGTAATGCGCTGTTCCGGGCCGAGCAGCGCCGCATGGCCAACGCTGGAGACGAGCAGAACGGCGAGAGCCGCCCCCGACCAGCACAGAGAGCGCAAACGATGCTGAATCATAGAGCCTCCCTCAGGCATCTACGCATTACACCGTAAACATACTTTTTCGCACGAGTCAACAAGGCCGTGGGCCGCGGGTTGATCGGGCGGACGTTCGACCGCATCTCGAAGGCAATGCAGGCGTATGCTGTAACGTGGAGCCTGATCAATGCTTCCGGAGATAGCGATGGCTACCGGCTGGGCCGGCGACGGCGCCGTACAGGATCAGATCGACGCGACGGTCAAGGACGCGATCCGGCGCGCTCGCAGCGAAATGCGACGCGGTCCGAGTCGCACACGTTGCGAAGAATGTGACGAGACGATTCCGCCGGCGCGGCGCAAGGCAGTGCCGGGCGTGCGTCTGTGTGTCGCCTGCCAGGATTCACGCGACCGGGAGAAGGCCGGCGCCAGCGGTTACAACCGTCGCGGCAGCAAGGACAGCCAGTTGCGCTGAGACAAAGCTGCGGACAACGCGTCAGCGCGGCTCGTCCGAGTTCATGCGGGGTACCACGAACTGCCGCATGCTGCGTTCATGTGCTCCGGTCTTTAGCCAGGCGTCGAACAGACGGTCCAGCCGCGTCATCGCACTCGCCTTTCCCGGCTCGATGCCGTACACCACGAGCTCCATCCACGGTTGCCGTTCCGGGTCGTCCTTGCGGTAAAGGCCGACAAAGGCCGATGCGCTGTTGGCACGGCCGCAGCGCTTGTCGCCACCGGCGGTGGCGCCCGCGTTCATCGCGTGCATGACGTCGCGGGCCATGGCTTCATCGCTGGTCCAATGCGTTTTGTCGAGCGCGGCGAACGTGCGCTTGACGACCAGGTGGGACACCATCGTGTTCGCTTGCACCGCGACATGATCGCTGGTGGCGGTACCCTTGGCGCCTTCCACTTCGTTGCCCGTGTAGACGCGTGGTTGCGTATCGTCACCGAGACGCAGCAGAGCGTATTGTTGCCGCGCCGGTTCGTACTCCGATGCCGGGTCTGTCAGCCTCGTCATGATGCTGACGAGTGATTTGCCGGCCTTGAGCCACGCGGTTGCATCCGCGCGCGCCTTAGCATTGCTTGCCGCCTGCACGATCACCAGACCCTTGCCAGGCACCACGCTGGCAATGCCGTAGACCATGTACGAGCATGAGGCGCCGGCGACGGCGATCGTGCCGGTTCGCGGATTGATCGTGGCGATGGACCAGGTCGCCCGGGCGCGCGGACTCAAGGCTGCCAGCACGGTGGCCAGCGCAAGGACGATATGTTTCATTGCACGCGCCACGTCTGCCTCGGGCATGACGTCATGTTTTCTGGTGCTGCAACATTCCAGCGGCCTTCTCGAGTTTTTCGCTGTAAGCGTCGAGCACGCGCGCGACGATTTCGGCGTAGTGATTCGCCTGATCGAATTGATGCTGTTCGATCGCCTCGCGTACGCCGGGCAGCGTCTTGACACCGTAGCCGGTCAGGAGGCCCGGCGCATAAATCATGTGGCGATACCACGCGCGTCCGGGCAGACCGTTCGGATCCAGCAGGCTCTGCTCGATCGACTGGAGTTGCTGATCGACCTTGCGATTCTCCGCGGACAGCGTCCCGTCACCCGCGGCGACGGCCTGCACATAGGCCTGGTCGTAGGTTCGTGCGCTGGTTTTCAAACGGGCGACGGCATTGTCGAGCGGCGCCAGATCGAGATATGGCACCGGCGTTTCGCGTGCCGGCGGCAACAGCTGTTCGGTCGGATCGGCGGCGAGCTTGAACGCCCGCCTGTCGAGCAGCCGCGCCAGCGTTTTACTTTGTTCGCGCTCGTCTGACGTGAGTTTGTGTATCTCGTCGACATAGTTGCCGACGGTGTCGGCAAAGTCGGCGAAGCGCAGCGGCAACAGTTGCGCATCCGCCATACGCAGCACCATATGCCCGGCGACCTTGGACAGCGCGACGCCATAGCTGAAATCCGGATCGCCGAAACGCACGTAGTGGTCGAACGAGTCGTACAGCGAATGGTAGACACCGCCCTGCTGATC
>JBAVZT010000411.1:0-4453 GCA_049588955.1 Rhodanobacteraceae bacterium
TCGCAAGTCCGTCCCTGCCTTTCAGCTCGTGGCCGAACGCTTCCTTTCCGAGGACTACTCGCCCTCCAACGTCGGCGATCGCTGCGGCGTGCCCGTCGCGACGATCGTGCGGCTGGCCGCCGAACTCGCGACGATCGCCTTCGAGGAGGCGATTCGCCTGCCACAACCCTGGACCGACAGCGCAGGTCACAAGCATCCGGAAATGCTCGGGCGTCCGGTCGCGATGCATGCGATGCGCGGCATTTCCGCGCACTCGAACGGATTCCACACCTGCCGCATATTGCACTTGTTGCAGATGCTGCTCGGCGCGATCGACACTCCCGGCAGCTTCCGCTATCAGCCCCCCTATCCGAAATCGGTGCCGCCGGCGAACCGCCCCGGCAAGTCGCGCAAGGGCAATGGCGCGCTCGATGCCAATCCGCTCGGCTACGTGCACGGCCCCGAGGATTTGCTGGTCGATGCGAACGGCCGGCCGCAACGCATCGACAAGGCCTTCTCGTGGCAGCATCCGCTGGCGGCGCACGGCATCATGCAGATGGTGATCCGCAACGCCTGGGCGCGCGATCCCTATCCGATCGACACGTTGTTCCTGTTCATGGCCAACATGGGCTGGAACTCGGCGATGAATACCGGCGAGACGCGGCACATGCTGGCCGACCGCGATCCCGCAAGCGGCGATTACCGTATCCCGCATATCATCTATGCGGACGCCTACCTGTCCGAAACAGTCGCATTCGCCGATCTGGTTCTTCCCGACACCACGTATCTCGAACGTCACGATGCGATGAGTCTGCTGGACCGGCCGAGTTCGGACGCCGACGGCGCGGTCGACGGCATCCGCCGGCCGGTGATCGAACCCGGGCGCGACGTGCGTCCCTTTCAGGACGTGCTGCTGGATCTCGGCGCGCGCCTCGGTCTGCCCGGCATGGCCGATGCCGATGGACACGCCATCTATCCGCGCGGCTATGCGCAGTATCTGGTCGAGCACGAACGCAGTCCGGGGGTCGGCCTGCTGGCCGGCTGGCGCGGAGCGGACGGATCCGAACGCGGCATCGGCGCGCCGAATCCCGAACAACTGGATCGCTACGCGGAAAACGATTGCTGCTGGCGCGATGAAATCCCGGCGGCCGGGCGCTACTACAAGATGGCGAATCGCGATTATCTCGACTGGGCGAGGTCGCGCGGCTTCGTGGCCTCGACCGACGCCATCGTGCTGGAAGTGTATTCGGAGCGCCTGCAACGGTTTCGCCTCGCGGCCCGAGGGCATGGCGAATTGCAGCCGCCGGAGGCAGAGCGCGAACGCATCGCGCGCTATTTCGATCCATTGCCGTTCTGGTACGAGGATGTGTCTTCGGATGAATACGCCCGCGAACAACCAGGCGATGCCGCGCATCCGCACGTGGATGCGTCACAAACGGGCAGTTATCCGCTGCACGCGATCACCCAGCGTCCGATGTTCATGTACCACTCCTGGGGTTCGCAGAACACCTGGCTGCGCCAGATTGCGGCGCGCAATTTCCTGTACCTGCATCCCGAGACCGCGGATGCGCACGGCATCGCCGACAACGACTGGGTCTGGCTCGAATCGCCGCACGCACGGATTCGGGTGCAGGCGCGCTGCCATCATGGGACTGCGCCCGGCACGTTGTGGACCTGGAATGCCATCGGAAAGGCCCGTGGTGCCTGGAAACTGGCGGACAATGCACCGGAGAATCGCAAGGGATTCCTGCTCAACCACCTGATCGGCGAGTTGTTGCCGATGCGCAACAACCTGCCCCGGCCCGAGCCTGCCCGCGCCAATGCCGATCCGGTGACCGGGCAGGCGGCCTGGTTCGACCTGCGCGTACGCCTGCGCCGTGCAACCGATGCGCAAGTTCCCGGCCATGCCGTGGAGCGCATCCGTGGCGAATCTGCCGAAAGCACCGGAGTCAGCCGGTGACCTGGCAGGCATGGGCAACGGTGGTCATCATCGCCGGCGCGATGGCGCTGTTTGCGAGCGAGAAGCTGCGCGTCGACCTGGTCGCCCTGATCGCGCTCGGAGCGCTGATCGTGCTCGGCATCGTGTCGCCGGACGAAGCCCTGGCCGGATTCAGCAACGAGGCCACCGTGACGGTCGCCGCCATGTTCGCGCTCAGCCTCGGCATCGAGCGCAGCGGCGTACTCGAACCACTCGGCCGTGTCCTGTCGAAAATCAGGCAGCCATGGCTGCTGACGCTGGCGCTCATGCTTGCGATAGCACCGATAGGCGCGTTCATCAAGAACATCGCGCTGGTTGCGACCTTTCTCCCGCTCGCGCTGCGCGTCTGCGCACGCTCGGGCACGTCGCCAGCTCGCGTGCTGATGCCGATGGCCTATGCCGCGCAAATGGGTGGGGTATGCACCCTGATCGGCACCTCGTCAAATCTCCTGGCCGACAGCCTCGCGCGCAAATATGGCCTGCCCGGGTTCGGTGTGTTCGAGTTTACCGGTCTCGGCGCACTGCTCGCGATCGCCGGAATCGTCTACATCATGTTGATCGGCCGCTGGCTGCTGCCTCGTCAGGTCGATACCGAACCGGCCGGCGACATTCCGATCGGAAAATATGTCACTGAACTCAAGATCACGGAAGATTCCGATCTGGTCGACCAGACCATCGGCGAGGCGAAACTCGGCGAGAAATTCGGCGTCTATGCGCTCGAGCTGCTGCGCGGCGACAAGCACATGTGGTCGCCGCGTTCGCAGAAGATAGAGATTGGCGACGTACTGCTGATCCGGGGCGAGTGGGAAAAGATCGAGGAGTTTCGCGACAGCGCCGATCTCGAGATCGATCCGGAGGATCGTTACGGCAAGGACGATCGCAAGGCACGCGTGCTGGCCGAAGTCATGGTGACCCCTGCCAGCACCCTCGAAGGCCGCTCGCTCAGCGAGCTGGATTTCCAGTGGCACTATGACGCGATCGCGCTGGCGATCCATCGGCGTGGCCACATTCTGCGTGAAAAGATCAAGGGCATACACCTTGAGGTCGGCGACGTGCTGATGCTGCTGGTCACCGAGGAAACCATGCCGAAACTGCGCGCCGACGATCGCTTCATCGTGCTCAGTGAACGCGAGGACGCCAGCCGCACACCACGCCGCGCGATGGTCGCGATTACGATCATGTTCGGCGTGGTAGTGGTGTCCGCCCTGCATTGGTTGCCGATCCCGATGGCTGCAATCTGCGGAGCGGTGGCGATGGCACTGACTGGATGTTTCGGTCGCAAGGACGTCTACGAAGGCATCGACTGGAAGATCATCATCCTGCTCGGTGCGATCCTGCCGCTCGGCACCGCTATAGAGAAAACCGGCTTGTCGCAAGTGGTGGTCGACGCCGGCATGGGTGTGGTCGGCAATCACGGTCCGCTGGCGGCGCTGGCGATGGTGTACCTGCTGACCGCGTTGCTGACCGAATTGATGGGGCACAACCCGTCGGTCGTGTTGATGGTCGGCATTGCGTTCTCGGTCGCGCAAGCCGTGCATGCCGATCCGCATCCGTTTGTCATTGCCGTCGCGTTCGCGGCAGCCACCTCGTTTGCGACTCCGGTCGGTTATCCGACCAACACCATGGTTTACTACGCCGGTGGGTATCGATTCACCGATTTCATGAAGGTCGGCATTCCGCTCATTCTCCTGTTCTGCGCGTTGTCCATGTTTCTGATCCCGAAAATCTGGCCGTTCCATCCATGACCTCGCTGCCGGCTGCGTCTGCGAAGAAGCTGGGCCTGGTCATCGACCTCGACACCTGCGTCGGCTGCCACGCCTGCGCGGTCGCCTGCAAGGAATGGAACGATGGTGGTCAGTTCGGCCCATTGCTCGATGACGACCCGCTCGGCGCGAACCCCGCCGGCGTCTGGTTCAACCGTGTGCACAGCTACGAGGTGGAGCCGGGCGAAACGACAGGGATGGACGTCAGGCCGGACCTGCCTTCGCGTGCCGCGGCGCCCGCACTCACCATGCACTTCCCGCGCTCTTGTCTGCACTGCGAGACACCCGATTGCGTCACCGTGTGCCCGACCGGGGCGAGCTACAAGCGTGCCGAGGACGGAATCGTGCTGGTCGATGCGGACAAGTGCATCGGCTGCCAGTTGTGCGCGTGGGCATGCCCCTATGGAGCGCGCGAGTTCAGCGAAGATCACGGCGTCATGCAGAAATGCACCCTGTGCGTCGATCGCATCTACAACGAAACGCTCGATCCGGCCGACCGCCAGCCGGCATGTGTCGCCGCCTGCCCGACGCGGGCGCGCCATTTCGGTGATCTTGGCGACGCGGATTCGGACGTCTCCAGATTGGTCGCCGATCGCGGCGGCTATGCGCTGATGCCCGAGTTCGGTTACGCACCGGTCAATCGCTATCTGCCGCCACGCCCGCGCCGGGATGGCGCGTCGGCCACTGCCGCAGCGGCGGCCACGCCGGAGCCCTTCGACGCCAACTGGTTGCC
>JBAVZT010000412.1:0-4706 GCA_049588955.1 Rhodanobacteraceae bacterium
TTGCACGAT
Source organism: Rhodanobacteraceae bacterium (assembly GCA_049588955.1). GTDB lineage: Bacteria > Pseudomonadota > Gammaproteobacteria > Xanthomonadales > Rhodanobacteraceae > Dokdonella_A. Next base: position 10 of record JBAVZT010000412.1, read on the forward strand.
GCCGTGCGTGTGCGACACTGCGCGCCATTCGCCGCCAGGAGGTGGCAGGTCCGACGCCAAGGCGCCGGCGCAAAGGCAGCAGCGAGGTCGCATGAGCCGGCTGGTCATCGTGGTCGAGAACCCCGCGGACTGGGGCGCCTACTATCCGTCCACGCAGGTGATGGCGGCGCGCGACTACCTGCGCGAGCCGCTGGGCACCAGCGAGCGCACCCACGTCATCAACCTGTGCCGCAGCTACAAGTACCTCGGCACCGGCTACTACGTATCGCTGCTCGGCGAAGCGCGCGGGCACAAGATCATCCCGTCCGTGCGCACGATCAACGACCTCAGACGACGATCCCTGTACGGCCTCGATATTGCGGACCTGAACCAGAATCTGGCCAAGTTCCTGCCGGCTGGCGGCCGCGACACGACCGATTTCGGCATTCTGGTCTATTTCGGCGAAACCTCGTATCCGAGCCTGCAGGATCTGGCGCGCGAGGTCTTCGAAACATTCCCGGCGCCGATTCTGCGCATCGAATTCGAGCGCGATCGCGTATGGCAGATCAGCGCGATCAAGCCGACCGGCCTGCTTACGCTCTCGGATGACCAGGAGGACGGGTTTGCCCAGGCACTCGACAAGTTTTCGAAGAAGCTCTGGCGCAAACCGCGGGCGCGCCGCAAATTCCGCTTCGACGTCGCCATGCTGGTCAATCCGGACGAGGCCTTCCCGCCATCGAACAAGCGCGCGCTGAAGCTGTTCGTCGAGGCGGGCAACCAGCTCGGCATCGAGGTCGACTCGCTGACCCGCAACGACTACACCAAACTGGCCGAATACGACGGTCTGTTCATCCGCGAAACGACGGTCCTCGACAATCACACCTATCGTTTCGCCAACAAGGCGGAAAAGGAAGACATGGTGGTGATCGACGATCCGAGTTCGATCCTCAAGTGCACCAACAAGATCTATCTGCACGATCTGTTGCGCACGCGCAAGCTGCCGATTCCGCGCACCGAGATTCTTTATCGCGACGAACCGAAGAAGCTGGCGGAACTGCCCGATCTGTTGGGTTTCCCGATCGTCCTGAAGATACCGGACGGCTCGTTTTCACGCGGCATCGTCAAGGTCGAGGACAGTGTGCACCTCAAGACGGCGGCCGAGGAATTGTTCCAGCACACCGCCCTGGTGCTCGCGCAGGAATTCATGTTCACCGATTTCGACTGGCGTATCGGCATTCTCAACCGCGAAGCGATTTACGCTTGCAAATATTTCATGTCACGCGGTCACTGGCAGATCTACAACCACACGGCCAAGGGCAATGCGCGCTCGGGCAGCTTTGAAACCCTGCCGATAGGCGATGCCCCGCCGGAGATCGTCAAACTCGCCCTGCGCGCGACTGCGACGATAGGCGATGGACTTTACGGTGTGGACCTCAAGCAGGATCGCAACCGACTCGCAGTCATCGAAGTCAACGACAATCCTTCGATTGAAGCCGGCGTCGAGGACGCATATCTGGGGGCCGATCTGTATCGACGCATCATGCAGGAATTCCTGCGCCGGATGGAACGCAAGCGACTCGGTTTGCGCGACTGAACGCAACGCCTGGCTTGAACGCACCGGAGTATCCGCAGCCACACGATATCGATCGCCGGCGCGGCAACCAGCCAGAACGGCAGGGTGGCACCGAACTGCCGACCGCCACGCGCCCAGGGAAACGCCAGCAGGACCAGCAAGCCGGCAGTCATCCAGCAAAGCAGCCCTGTACGCATCAGGCGCGTCGGGCGGATCGACGCTGCCGCGTCGGGACGGACGGACCGGCGCATTCGCGACGGCGGGAATGGCGGGCTGACGAGTAACATCGCAGGGTCTCCGGGTTCATGCGGGCAACTGCCCGCTCCACCAGCTTCGCAGTCGCCAGTCGCACGGAATGAGAACCTTAAGGACCCTCTGATCAACCTGGCACAGTTGTCAGGGTTTTCAGAAGGTTCGCCAGTCGTGCCGCACGGCGAAGTGAAGGCTGGTTGCCTTGGCAAGACGTGCGGTGCGGCTGGAGGGCCTTTTGAATGCCACCTTTACCTTGAATATTCACATGACAGGCCATGTCTGTCTGCGCGCAGCTCGTTGTTGCGCTGGCTTGAACGACGGCCGGTCTTCCTGCGCCAACGCGCCGCGATCTGCACACAGACAGACAGGGTGACAGCTGCGTCAGGTTGATGAGAGGGTCCTTGGCGCGTGCGCGCCGTGCCCGATAGCCGGGAACCCGGCGACGCCGTGACATAATTGCCGCGCGTTCACGCGGAGGTCGCTTGGAAACGCAATACTCCCTGCAATATGTCGTGGTATTGCTGTTGGCCGCGGTGATCGCCGTGCCGCTTGCACGGCGCTGGCAGCTCGGTGCGGTGCTCGGTTATCTCGCCGCGGGCGTCGTGATCGGGCCGTTTGCGCTGAATCTGGTCGGCAACACCCAAGCCATGGCCCACATCAGCGAACTCGGTGTAGTACTGATGCTGTTCGTGATCGGCCTCGAGCTGTCGCCGCAACGCCTGTGGGTAATGCGCCGCCGCGTCTTCGGGCTCGGTGCGTTGCAGATGATCGTCACGGCCGTCGCGATCGGCAGCATCGCGGCGCTGGTCGGACTCGGCTGGCGCTCCGCACTGGTCGTCGGTCTGGGCCTTGCGTTGTCTTCGACCGCAATCGACCTGCAACTTCTGGCCGAACGCAAGGAGCTGAACAGCGCGCACGGCCGCCTCGGATTCGCCATCCTGCTGTTTCAGGACGTCGCAGCCATCCTCATTCTCGCCGTGGTGCCGATCCTCGGCGCGAGCCGCGCGGCGCCGGATTTTGCCGGCCACATGGTGGCCGCGCTCCGCGTCATCTTCGTCATTGCCGCTGTCGTCGCAGGTGGGCGCTACCTGCTGCGTCCGCTGTTTCGCGCCGCCGCACGCACCGGCATTGCCGAGGTGTTCACGGCCAGTGCCCTGCTGGTGGTAATCGGCACGGCGTGGCTCATGCAACTGGCCGGCAGCTCGATGTCGCTGGGCGCGTTTCTGGCCGGCGTACTGCTGGCCGATTCGGAATATCGCCATGAAATCGAATCGCAGATCGAGCCATTCAAGGGACTGCTGCTCGGCCTTTTCTTCATCAGCATCGGCATGGCGCTCGATATACATCTCGTGCTCGACCGGCCCGAGTTGATCGGTGCGCTGCTGCTTGCGCTTATTGCCGTAAAGGCGTTGATTCTGTATGCCCTGGCGCGCGGTGCGGCCCGCGAGAACAACACGCAATCGATCGCGCTCGCCGCCGTCCTCGCACAAGGCAGCGAATTCGCATTCGTGGTGTTCACGCTCGCTGCCGGGAGCGAACTGATCGGACGCGAACAGCGTGATGTGCTGATTCTGGTGATCACCTTGTCGATGGCGGCAACCCCGCTGCTGGTGCTGGCACGCGAGCGACTGGCGCCGGGCGCCGGCAAGAAGGCCCCACGTGAGTACGATGCGATCGATCAGGAAAATCCGCGCGTGGTGATTGCCGGATTTGGCCGGGTCGGCCAGATCGTCGCGCGCATCCTGCAGGCGCATCACATTGCGTTCACCGCACTGGAACAGAATTCCGAGCAGGTGGATTTCATTCGGCGCTTCGGCAATGTCGTCTATTACGGCGATGCGACACGCCTGGATCTGCTGCGTGCCGCGCACGCGGACAAGGCAGAGGTTTTTGTTCTCGCAACCGGAAATCCGGATGCCAACGTGCGCACGGCGCGGCTGCTCAAACGCCATTTTCCGCGGGTCAAGGTTTACGCGCGCGCGCGCAATCGCCAGCACGCATTCAAATTGATGGACCTGAATGTGGAGGATGTCGTGCGTGAAACCTTCCATTCCAGCCTGGTGCTTGCGCGCGATGTACTTGAGGCGCTTGGCTACGATGCCGCGACCGCTGCCGAACATGTCGAACGCTTTCGCGAACATGACGAGCGCGTGCTCGGTGAGCAGTATCCGGTGTACGACGACGAGACGGCGCTGATACAGAGCGCCAGGGAAGCGCGCATCGATCTCGAGCGCCTGTTCGAGGCGGACAGCACGCAGTGACAGCCAAGCACAGCGATTGCGTGCCATCCCGACCAAGGTCCCTGCGCGGCCTCGCCTTTGCCGAGACAGAGTTGACCACTTTCGACGGCCGGTTTCGTGCGCGCTGCCAGTTGCAGCAACCGGATCGCTACCGTCTGATCGAGGCCTTGCCGCACGACCGGCCGCGCATTGCACGCGGCTCGGGTGTCTCTTACGTCGGTGCGAGTTTCGGCAACGACGCGATCGTGCAGCAACTCGGCGCATTCAACCGGGTGCTCGAGTTCGATACGCAGAACGGACTGCTGACCGTGGAAGCGGGAGCGCGCATCGGCGATGTGCAACGTTTTGCGCTTGCGCACGACTGGTATCTGCCGATCACGCCGGGGCATCCGGCGGCGACGATCGGCGGCTGCATCGCGGCGGACGTGCACGGCAAGAATCCGGCGCGCGACGGCACGTTTCGCGAACAGCTCGAATCGATCGAACTGTGGCGCGCCGGCTCCGGCACCTTCGTCGCCAATGCCAACGAGAACGCCGATGTGTTTCTGGCAACCTGTGCAGGGTTCGGGCTGACCGGCATCCTGCTCAACGCGACTGTGCGCCTCGCGCGCGCTCCTTCCGGGCTGGTGCTGCGTCGCATACCGGTGCGGGAC
>JBAVZT010000413.1:0-11355 GCA_049588955.1 Rhodanobacteraceae bacterium
CGCATCGAGCGTCCCGAAGTGCTTGAGCAGGATTGCTGCGGTTTTCGCGCCGATTCCCGGAACGCCCGGGATGTTGTCGATCGCATCGCCGGTCAGTGCCAGGTAATCGGCGACCTGTGTCGGGTCGACGCCGAGCCGTCTGCGCACGCCGGCGGCGTCCCAGCGCTGCTGTCGCGGCGGATCCCATTGTTCGTCTTCGCTGCCGATCAACTGACCGAAGTCCTTGTCGGCCGACACAATGACCGCACGAAACCCATGCACGCGCAGCGCGGTCAACGCGCTGCCGATCAGATCGTCGGCCTCGAATGTGGAATCGGCCATGACCGCAATCCCGAGCGCCGCGGTGATCTCCTTGCAGGCGGCGAATTGACGTTTGAGTTCGGGTGGTGCGGGCGCGCGATTGGCCTTGTACGCTGGGTACAACGCGTTGCGGAACGAGCGCGTCAGCGATTCGTCGAACGCCACCGCGATGTGGGTCGGGCGTGCGCGCTCGAGCAGGTCGAGCAGGAAGCGAGTGAAGCCGTGCACGGCATTGGCCGGTGCGCCGTCGCTGTCGGCGACATCCGGCGTACGCGCGTACCAGGAGCGGAATATGTACAGGCTTGCATCGACCAGATGGATCGTAGCTCTCATGCGCCTGCCATCGGTTCGTGCCATTCGGACAGGATGGTCGAAACCTCCGGACGTCCACGTTCCGGAACCTCCTCGCGGGCAGTGCCGATATGAATGAAGCCGATCACGCGTTCATTGGCGGCGAGGCCAAGCAAGCTCGCAACCTCGCGATCGTAGGCGGGCCAGCCGGTCAGCCATTGTGCCGCAAAGCCCTGCGCGTGTGCGCCGATCAGGAGGTTGTGCGCGACGCAGCCGGCCGACAGCAGTTGTTCCTGGGCCGGAATTTTCGGGTGTTCGCTTTCGATACGTGCGATCACGATGACGACCAGCGGCGCGAAACCGAAACGCTCCCGATCCTTTGCCAGCGCCTTGTCTGCAACATCCGGCTCGTTGCGCCGATGGATTGCGCTGATCGCGTCGCCGAGACGTGTGCGTGCGTCGCCACGCAACAGCAGCAGGCGCCACGGAACCAGCTTGCCGTGGTCGGGTACGCGGATCGCCGCGGCGAGTAGCGCATCAAGGGTTTCCCCGTGCGGCGCCGGTTCGCCGAGCTGGCGCGCCGGTACCGAACGGCGCGCGTTGAGTAGCTCGAGCAGATTCATCGTGGCCGATTCTATCAGGCCGGTTGCTGCCATCTCGGAGGTTATCGACGGCCTCCTCGATCGACCGGTCGGTTTGGCACCACGCTTGCGGTACGATGCACCGCTGGTCCGCAGCTGTCGGGAGAATTCATGTCGGTCACCGTTGCTGTCGTGCGCGAAAGCGTGGCGGGCGAGTGTCGGGTTGCGTTGACGCCGGAAATCGCGAAGAAGCTCAAGGCGCGCGGTGCTGGCATCGTTTTCGAGCAGGGCGCCGGTGCGGCCGCCTACTTTGCCGACGCGGCGTTTGCCGACGCCGAAATCGTCTCCGACGCCGCCTCGGCGCTTGCGCAAGCCGATGTTCTGCTGCACGTGCAGCCGCCTTCGCTGGAAGAAATCGCGGCCTTGCGCGAGGGTGCGATCGTGATCGCGCATCTGCAGCCGCATCTGGCACCGGAACGATCGCGTGCGCTGCGCGACAATCGGATCACCGCGTTCGCGATGGAGCTTCTGCCGCGCATCACGCGTGCGCAGGCGATGGATGTGCTGTCTTCGCAGGCTTCGGTGTCGGGCTACAAGGCCGTGCTGATCGCGGCAGCCGCCGCGCCGAAGTTTTTTCCGATGTTGACCACGGCTGCCGGCACGATCCGGCCGTCCAAGGTGCTTGTCGTCGGCGCCGGCGTCGCCGGTTTGCAGGCGATCGCAACGGCGCGCCGACTCGGTGCGCAAGTCGAGGGCTTCGATGTGCGCCCGGAAACGCGCGAGCAGATCGCGTCACTCGGCGCGAAGTTTCTCGATCTCGGCGTTTCGGCGGCCGGCAGCGGCGGGTATGCGCGCGAGCTGACCGCCGAAGAACGCGCACAGCAGCAGCAGGCGCTGGCCGATCACCTCAAGGGAATCGATGTCGTCGTGACCACGGCGGCGGTGCCGGGGCGCAAGGCGCCGCGCATCATCAATGCCGCCATGGTCGCCGGGATGAAACCCGGCGCGGTCATCGTCGACATCGCCGCCGAGAGCGGCGGCAACTGCGAGTTGACCCGCGCCGGCGAAACCGTCGTCAGCGACCATGGCGTAACCGTGATCGGGCCGCTGAACCTGCCGGCCAGCGTACCGGTCCATGCCAGCGAAATGTACGCGCGCAACCTCTACAATTTTCTCGAACTCTCGCTTGTCGATGGCGCGCTCAATCTCGATTGGGACGACGAAGTCATCGCGAAAACCTGTCTGACGCACGCCGGTGAGATCAGACACGAGGCAACCCGACAGCTTGTCGAGAGCGCCGAATCCGAGGGCAATTCCGGAGTGACTTCATGATCGATCCCTTCCTCGCGCTGTTCATCTTCATGCTGGCGGCATTCACCGGCCACGAAATCATTTCGCGCGTGCCGGTGATTCTGCATACGCCGCTCATGTCCGGATCGAACTTCGTGCACGGCATCGTGCTGGTCGGAGCGATGATCGCTCTGGCGAGTGCCGACACCGCACTCGGCAAGTCGATCGGCTTTATCGGCGTCGTGCTCGGGGCCGGCAACGCAGCCGGCGGTTATGTCGTGACCGAACGCATGCTGGAGATGTTCAAGTCCAGCAAGAGCAGGAAGGACTGAGCACATGGAGATGTCCTCGCTGCTGCCATGGGTCGCCAAGGCGAGCTACTTCGTCGCCACGGTGCTGTTCATCCTCGGCATCAAGCGCATGTCCTCGCCGGTCACGGCACGCAGGGGCATCGTGCAGGCCGGCATCGGAATGGTCATTGCGGTGCTGGCCACGTTTGCGATTACCGGTTCGGGCAATCTTGTCCTGATCATCGCAGGTATCGTGATCGGCGTCGCGCCGACATGGATCTGGGGCCGGAAGGTTGCGATGACCGATATGCCGCAGATGGTCGCGCTGTTCAACGGCATGGGTGGCGGATCGGCGGCCGCCATCGGTGCGAGCGAACTGATCAAGTTCAGTGGCGGCGCCGAGACGCCGCCGCTGTCGATCGTGGTGTTCGCCGTGCTCGGCGCGCTGATCGGATCGATCTCGATGACCGGATCGATCGTCGCCTGGGGCAAGCTCGACGGACGCATCGACAGGCGCTTCACGTTCGGCGGCCAGCAGCTTTTCAATCTCGCGGTATTCGCGGCCGCGGTGGTGGCCGGCCTCGCATTGGTGCTGTGGCAGCTCGATCTTCCGCTGATCGTGGTTTTCTTCGCGCTCGCGCTGGCGTTCGGCGTGCTGATGACCCTGCCGATCGGCGGTGCCGACATGCCGGTGGTGATCTCGCTGTTCAACGCGTTAACCGGGCTTGCGGTCGCGTTCGAAGGTTACGTGATGCAGATCGAGGCGTTGATCGTGGCCGGCATGGTGGTCGGCGCGGCCGGAACCTTGCTCACGCAACTGATGGCCAAGGCCATGAACCGGCCGATTTCGGGAGTGCTGTTCTCGAATTTCGGCGGTGGCGGCGCTGGCGCCGAGGAGATCGCCGGATCGCAGAAGCCGATCGACGCGTCGGATGCCGCGTCGCTCTTGTACATGGCCGAGAAGGTCATCATCGTGCCGGGATACGGCATGGCGGTGGCGCAGGCGCAGCACAAGATCTGGGAGCTGGCGCAGGCGCTGATCAAGGCCGACAAGGAAGTCAGGTTCGCGATCCATCCGGTCGCCGGTCGCATGCCGGGCCACATGAACGTGCTGTTGGCCGAGGCCGGTGTGCCCTACGACCTGATCGCCGACATGGACGACATCAACCCGGAGTTCAAGACCTGCGATGTCGCGATCGTGATCGGCGCCAACGATGTGGTCAATCCGGCAGCGAAGACCGACAAGTCATCGCCGATTTTCGGCATGCCGATACTCGACGTGATCGACGCGCGCCAGGTCATCGTGATCAAGCGCGGCAAGGGTACCGGATTCGCCGGCATCGAGAACGCGCTGTTCTATGCCGACAACACGCGCATGCTCTACGGCGACGGCAAGGAAGCGGCCAATCAACTGGTGGTGCAACTGAAGGCGATCGAAGGCTCGGGCCATTAGAGAACCCGGCGCCTCGGGACTCACGATCCGGATACGTGCTGCGGTTGCGGCCGACGCCATGCGAGCCACGCGGCGAGCAACAGCGCCAGCGCGAAGATCAGCCAATCGGCTGCATCGATGTTGGCCCATGCGACGTCGCTCGCCATGCCGGCGCCGATGTCGAACAGGGTCCTTCGCATCGGCAATCCAAGCATTGCGGCGACTTTCGCGGCAGCCAGCAGATATTGCGCGTAGGCGCAGGCAAGCGCGGTAAGGAGCGCTGCAACCGTGGCATCCAGTGCCCGGGACTGGCGTGGGCCACGCAGGGACCAGCCGATTACCACTGCGCTTGGCAAGGCCAGTACCGCAAGATCACGGCCGCTGTACAACGCCAGCACGCACCAGAGCGCACCGGCGGCCAGCGCGCACATCAGCCCGGTGACCATGCCGAGCAGACGGGCGCGGAGCGGCCCGGATTGGTTGTCAGCCCGCATACGGGACGACGGGCCGGCACGTGCGGATTTTGGTCCTTGCCTTCATGATTGAATTGCGCCGATGTGATTGCGCCGTGCGATTGCGCTCGTGGACTCGCGCAATGATAACCGCTGCCGGCTGCGCGGACGCGGGGCCTTCACCGAAGCGAACAGTCGATTTCTGGCAGGCTCACGCAGAGCCCCAGCGCGACGACGGTCAGCGACCGTTCCGCGCAAGCAAGCGCCGTACCGATTCAGGCGGAGCTGCACTGCCGACGCCATCGGTGGCTTCGGGTTTGCCGAAGACCGTGCGTTGCGGTATCACGCCGGCCCAGTACGGCAAATCCAGGTCGGCGGGATCGTCCTTCGGGCCACCGCTGCGAATCTTTGCACTGGCATCGTCAATGGTGAAGCGCAGCAGCCGGGTTGCAGCGAGCTCGTTGCGATCCGGCATGCGCGACTCGGTCGAACGGCCCGGGACAAGGGTCTCCACCAGGTGCAGCAAGCCCGCGGCTTTGGCTGCAGCAGCGACAATGGGTCGTGCGCGGCCGAATGCAACCACCGAGCGATAGTTCATCGAATGATGGAAATGCGAACGGGCGAGGACAATGCCATCGAGCAGGGTCACGCTGACGCAAGCTTCGATTTGCGTCGCCATTGCCTTCAGCAGGCGACTGGCTAACGATCCGTGCAGCAGCAGGGTTTCGCCGTCGCGCACATACAGCATCGGAATCACGAAAGGCTGCGGTCCCACGCAAAAGCCGACGTGCGCGACCTGGCCGGCATCGAGGATCGCGTGAATACTGTCGCGATCGTAATCTGCGCGCGCCTTGATGCGTTGTACGCGGTGACGGGATGGCGTCGGCATGAAAATGATCCGTCCGGGTACGGGTAGTTGACGAGCCGAGCGTAAGGCGGAGAATTGGCTCCATGTAGTGCCACTGTTTGCATTATTGCAGGAGCCAATCTTGCATCTGGAACTGGACGGTAACGGTCCGCGTTACGCGCAGCTGATCCGCTCGATCAGGAACGCCATTGTCGAGGGACGCGTGAGCGCCGGCCAACGATTGCCGGCGACACGAACGCTCGCACGCGAACTGGCTTTTTCACGCAACACGGTGCTGGCCGCGTACGAGCAGTTGCAGGCCGAAGGTTTTCTGGTCAGTCAGGTCGGTTCCGGGAGCTATGTTGGCGCGATTGCGCATCCGGTACCGGCACAACGTGCCGCGGCGGCACTGGTCGCGCCATTGGCGCCGTTCGCACGGCGTGCGCTCGCGCTCGCGGATGGGCCGTCGATTCCGGGATGTCAGTACCAGGGACTGCGCTACAACCTTCAATACGGCTCTCCGCTGGTCAGTCCGGTGCTGGCCAGCGCATGGCGCCGCGAACTCAATCGCGCCGCCGAGCACGCCGAGTTCGATTATCCGGATGGTCAAGGTTTGCGCGTGCTGCGCGAGCAGATCTGCGGTTATCTCGCGCGACGTCGCGGTGTGGTGGCACTGCCCGAGGACGTGCTGATCGTATCGGGGACGCAACAGGCATTCGCGATCAGCGCGCGCGTGCTGCTGGCGCCGCAGGATACCGTCGTGCTCGAGGACCCCCATTATCGCGGTGCGCGCGAGGTATTCGCGGCGCATGGCGCCCACATCGGCGGCTGCCGCGTCGACGCCGAAGGCCTGGTACCGGCCGCGTTGCCGGCAAGGGCCCGTCTTGCCGTGGTGACGCCGTCCCATCAGTTTCCAACCGGCGCACTGCTGCCGTTGACCCGGCGCGTCGAACTGCTCGAATGGGCTGCGCAACGTGAGGCCTGGTTGATCGAGGACGATTACGACGGCGAATTTCGTTATGGCGGCCGTCCGTTGGCTGCACTGAAATCGCTGGACCACGAGGGGCGGGTCATTTACATCGGCAGTTTTTCCAAGACATTGTTTCCGGCGTTGCGACTGGGATACATGGTCTTGCCGGTCTCGGTGCGGGCCGCATTCGTCGCGGCCAAATGGCTCGAAGATCGCGGTTGCAACGCGTTGGAACAGGCGGCTCTCGCGCGTTTCATGGCAGACGGCGGTTTCGAGCGCCATCTGCGCCGCGCGGCAAAGGCCCTGCGTGCGCGTCGCGCTGCCATGCTGGCAGGCCTTCAGCGTCATGCGGCGAGGGCGCTCCAGGTGGCCGATTCCAACGCCGGAATGCACCTGACTGCGTGGTTGACACGCGGGAATATGGTCGACTGCGAGCGCCTTGTTGCGCATGCGCGTGAGCGCGGCCTCGGGTTGCACACCATCGCGCCTTATTGCCTCAAACCCCCGCGGCGTCCAGGATTGCTGCTCGGTTACGCGGGCCTCCCGTCCGCGGACATCGAGGCGGCGATGCGCCTGCTCGGACGCTGTTTGCACGAAATGGCGTTCTGACGCGCGATGTGTCCCTTATCACCCTTTATATCCGGATGCGGTGTGCCCAGATAAAGGCAACCGGCTCATAATTGGTCCCCAGGCGGCGAACAGATCCATTGCCATGAGTGGTTACAGCCAGACATCCGAACCGATCAGCTTGGCCCGCGATTGCGAGGCGGTCATGGTTCCGCAAGGCGATGTCGTGACATTGCCGGCAGGGCAGGTCGGTTACATCACTCAGGCGCTCGGCGGCAGCTTCACCGTCTATGTCGATGGCAACTTGTTTCGCGTCGCCGGCAAGGATGCCGATGCACTCGGCAAGGAGCCGCCACCGCCGATTGCGTTGCCCGACGGCGCCAGCGATGCCGACGTCGAGAAGCTGCTGTGGCAGCAGTTGCGTACCTGTTTCGACCCGGAGATTCCGATCAACGTCGTCGATCTGGGCCTGGTATACGCCTGCGATCTCGATCCTCTGGAAAACGGGCGGCGCAGGGTCGCCGTGCAGATGACGCTGACTGCGCCCGGTTGCGGCATGGGCGATGTGCTCGTCGATGATGTGCGTTCCAGGCTCGAGCTCATTCCAACGGTCGAAGCGGACGTCGATCTGGTATTTGATCCCCCGTGGAACTTCAGCATGATGTCCGAAGCTGCCAAGCTCGAAACCGGCATGCTGTGATGGTCGCCATGGGTTGCCCGCCATGAACCGTCGACTGAGCCTCCTGGCAATCGGTCTCTTCTTGTTGTGCCTTGCCTACGATCTGGTGACCTGGGGCGCAGTGCGCGCACTGCCTGATATCGGTGCGGGCATCGCCGATTCGGCTGCCCGCGAATCGCCGTTGGCCAGCACATATATCTTTATCGGCCAGCCGATCGACAAGGTGGTGCCCGGCCTTCGCGCATTTGGTATTTCCGAGCTTACTTCGACGCTTGCGGACGGTCTGCCGCAACTGCGCGAGCAACCGACCGCATCGATGGACCTGATTTTCGGCGACACCTGGAGTGCCGCGCACTGGCGGCTCAAGTTGCTGTACTGGGCTGCGCCGGCGTTGCTGCTGGTGGTCGCGATCTTGCGCTGGCTTCGGCCGAAACCGATCCGCATGATGGGGAATCGTCGCTAGGGACGCCCGGATCCGTGCAGCACCAGCCTCGCGCATCTGAAATCGGCGCGACGGGGCCGATTCTGTCCGATCAACCCCAAGGTGGCCAGCGCCAGCGACTCTTGAGCCACTGCACCAGCCGCTGCCAGCCTGCGCTTGGTGCGTCGAACTCGGACGCATCGAAGCGTGGAGTGAAGGCGTCACCACGCCGGCTCAGGCGGAAAACCGACCCACCGAGATCAATCAGGTCCCCAGCGGCGACCTTGCACGGCGGCTTGCGTCCGCCGCCGACCCGAATGCCGGATGCGCCGGGCGCCGCTGTCAGCTGGAACCCGTCGCCATCGGGTTTGAGCGTTGCCACGTGCGCCGGCACGCCGGTCAGCCGCGGTTGGCAGTCGCCTGCCGACCCGAGCTTCATTTCATTGCCGGCCAGCGGGTAGCGGATGCCGCGTGCGCTGCCGGACAGGCAGATCAGGACGAAGTCGGTTTCCGCCGGTTTGAACTGGTGAACCGATCCGATCATCGTATGTTCGAGTGCAACGCGGCGCCCGCCTTTTTGCTCCGCGCTTGCCGGCGCTCTTTCCGCAAGCGAAAACTCGAGTGTGTAGGGACCCATGCGCAAGGTGTCTTTCGGGCGCAGATTGTGGCTGGCCGTGAGTTCGGTACCGTTGCAGGAGGTGCCACTGGCGCTGCCCAGGTCCACGACTTTGGCGCGCTCTGCCGACACCGAAAGGCGGGCATGGTAGCGAGACACGGCTTCGCCGGACAGAACGATGTCGCACTTGGGATCGCGGCCGATCGTGTATTCCCCGGCGGACAGCGGGTATTCGTGCGGTTCGCGGCCGCTCTTGGTCGTGACCACCAGCGTCGCCAGCGGTTCGGATGCGCGAGCCGCCGGCGGCTGGTCTGCAAGGCGCTCGCTGTCAAAACGCAACAACGTCGTGCCGAGGCGCACGAGGTCGTTGGCGCGCAGGCGCATGGCGCCGTTGATCGCCTCACCATTCACCATGATGCCGGTGCGGCTGCCCTGGTCCTCGATCTCGCAACGCTGCGTACTCAGCGAAACCCGCGCATGCATGCGCGACACGCGCTCGTCGCTGAGAACGATATCGTTGTCGATGGCGCGTCCGATTCGCACGATGCCTGTCGCGATCGGGAACGTGAAACACGCGCCGTCGCCTTCGTCGCTCACCAGCGTGATACGGACGTCGGAAGTTTCCTGGTTGGACGGCGATGCGGGCAATGCAAATTCCTCTGGGATGCAGTGGTTGCGGATGCGTCGCCGCACCTATTCGTTTGCGGCAACACGATGATAGCGGTGGCAGGTGACGCAATCGGCGTTGGTCTGCCCCGGATTATGACATTCGGCGCAGACCGCCTTGGGATGTGGCAGCAATCCACGCGCCAGTTTGCCGCTCGCCTCGTCCTTCGCGATGACGTGGCAATGGGCGCATCCTTGCTCCTTGATCAGGTCCACATGGGGGCCGTGGACGAAGTTGGAAAAACCGACAGCGTCGAAGTCGCGCCCGGCGCTTTGCCAGTTCACGGCAGCCGTCGTGCCGCTCCGGTCAACGGCGTGGCAGCGCAGACACTCGCTGGAACGAGCGCGATCGCTGATACTGTCGCGCAGTGCGGCGGGCAAGGATTGCTTGGCTCGCGCCGACATCGTGATTGCGGCGTCGATGTAGGCGCGCATGAACGCATCGGCATGGCCGATCGGTCGGTAAATGAGCGTGCCGTCCTTGGGCCGGATGCTCCAGCCTGCGCTGCCGGCAGGAGCGGGCGGTTGCGCGGCAGGATTGGCAATCATGCTGCGCCATTGCTGGACGGCGGAACGCGCCGCGGCGAGCTGTGCCAGCAGCCCGTCGACACGTGCGTCATCCGGCGTTACCGCGAGAGCGCTCGCAATGCGCAGTCGCATGCGCAGGGGTGCGCGCTCCGCGTCCGCGAACAGACCCTTCACCTTCGGATCGTCGGCACTGCCCCCGAGGGCGTCGGCCGCGCCGTCCAGTGCGTCGTTCCTGGCTTTCAAGGCGGTTTCAGTGGCCGCCTTGCTTTTCACGCAGGCGTCCTGCGCATTGCCGGAGCAGGCGAGTTCGCGTATGCGCGACGTGATGTGGTCCTGGTTCGTCGCCGGCTGTGACAGCATGATCACAAGCTCCTGCGTCGTCGGCGCATCGGCAACCGAGCCGATCAGTTTGGCAATGTCGTCGCGCAACCCTTTTGCTGCGTCCTCGAGGTCGGCGGTTGCATTGTCGGCGCGATCGGCATCCACGGCGACACCAAGTACCGTCGCGACGCGATGGCGCAGCCAGGTGTGGCTGTCGAGCAGCATGTCGTCCAGCAGCCGCTCGACTCCGGCAGCGAGCGCGGGACGCAACGAGGAGTCATCGTCCGCGTCCGGCCAGTCGCTCGGGTCACCGCCGCTGTCCATCAGACTGGCCAACGCCGGCCGCACTGCCGCATCACCGGCAAGCAGCAGTTGCATCGGGCCCGGCACCTGCGTACCGGTCGGCGCGCTGCTGCTCCAGGATACGCCGGTCAGGTTCGAGCCGAGATCGGGCAGTTGCAGCGCCGGTATCTCCGAGCCGCGAATCTTCGTTCCATGATGATCGTCGGTTCCGGCGTGATGGCAGCCCGCGCACGAAATTTCGTAACCGAGCGTGGTTTCCACCCGGCGCGCGGCATCAAGTTTGTGGCAACGGCTGCACTCGAACGGCTGCTCCTTGCCGAAATAGGTGTTCTTGTGGCTGCGGTGATCGAACAGGATACCGCTGCGCGCGTGGTGAACCGCGCCGAATTCCGGATGACCGCCGGCGAAGTCGTCGAATACCACGCGATGGCAGCCCTGGCAGCGCGTGTTGTCGAGATGGGCGATCGGATACCTGGCGCCCCGATGCTCTTGGTGACAGGTTGCACATGGAATCGGCCCGCTTGCCTTCGTTTCCGGCTTGCGGGTAAGCGCAGCGAGCATGAGTCCCGCCGAACGCCGGCCCTGTGCTTTCGGCATCTTGTCCGCAGCCTCGAGCTTGGCGGGCGCAACGCTGTGTGCGGCAAGTGCGAACTCCGCCTTGCCGCGAAAATGGCAACCCAGACACTTCTTGATGTCCTTGAGCGCCGTGTCGCTGGCGAATGCGGCGGTGATCCAGCCGCTCAACCCGTCGTCGGCGGCGACATGACAGGCGCCACAGTTGTTGCGCGCGCCGTCCGGGGG
>JBAVZT010000414.1:0-5911 GCA_049588955.1 Rhodanobacteraceae bacterium
GGCTTGAGCAGGGCTGCGGCCGGCGAGGCAAGATCCTCGATGCGTTGCTGCAACTGATCGCGCAGAAATGCCGCATCGAGCCGATGGGAGTCGAGAGTCGGTGACAGCAGGTAGCGGTACGGCAACCATTTCTCGTCGAGGCTGGCCGGATCGAATGCACCGTTCAGTGCACGCTCGAAATGCGGGTCTGCATTCAGTGCTTCAGTCAACCCGCGGCTCAGTTCCGCCAGTCGCGACTCGGGTGCACCGCGGATTGCGATCAGCAAGAGACGTGCGCCGGGCCCCTCGCCGATCTGATCCATCAGCAGTTTCTGGTCGGCGGTTTGCGGCGGCGGCATGAAGCTGCGCAGGTCCGTGCCGATCCTGAGCGAGCCAAGGACGAAGAAACCAAGTACCGAGAGGGCCGCCAGCCACAGGACCAGAAGGACAGGACGTGCGGAGCGCATGCGCCGCATCACCGGGGATACCAACTCCGCCGACGGCCCTCAGGCGCGCCAGCCGACGCCCTCATTGCGCGGCGTCCCCGCCACGACACAACATGGCGATCGCGCCCGGGGTCGGGCGCGAGGGCAGCTTGGATTCGGCCAGCGCCCCGACCAGCAGCACACTGGTATCGTCGTCCGCCTCTCGCGTCCGGAAACAGCGTGCAGCGTTGCCGCTGCCATCGACCTCGATCGCCTTGACGCGCCGTGCCATGCCTCGATCGCGCGGTTTCAGGGTTAGTCGCCAATGCGCCGTATCGCCGTCGGTCGAGAGCGTGAAATCCTGTCGCAGGGCGGCGGCATCGCCTCCGAGCAATGCGGCGAATCCACGCAGGAAACCGTCCAGTCCGGGCGCCCGGCTCAAATCGAAATGGCGCGGTTGGGCCTCGCCGCGCTGCACGCTGGCCTGGCCGTTGGCAATCGTGGTCTGCTCCTGATACGGCGAGTCGACGCGCTTGCCGAGTCTGCCCGGGCCGAGATATTCAAGCTCCCCGCGCAGAATCAACGGCCGCTCGAACAGGTTGGAAAACTTCACCTCGGTATAGGCCGTGCGCGCGGGCGCGTCGCGCTTGAGTGCGGCCACGAGCTGCCCCGCATCCACGCCAATCGACGCGTTCGCCGACGTCGGAAGCGCTTCAGACGGCGCCGCGCTGCATGGTGGCGCGAGCGCCGCCGTCAGATACAGCACCATCGCGAGTCGAGCCGTCGAGATTCCAGAAGTCATACCAGTTGAACCAGTTGTAGGGGGCGCTGCGCACATGATGCTCCAGCCGTGCGGCGAATTTTTGCACGATCGCCTGGAGTTCCGTCCGGCGCCCGCGTCGCGAAAGCATCAGACCATCCGCGAACGGCTCGAACAAAAGATCATAGCGGCAGCCACCGCGATAGAGCCCGAGGCACAGCACCACGGGAACCTTGAGCATGG
Source organism: Rhodanobacteraceae bacterium (assembly GCA_049588955.1). Taxonomy (GTDB): domain Bacteria; phylum Pseudomonadota; class Gammaproteobacteria; order Xanthomonadales; family Rhodanobacteraceae; genus Dokdonella_A. The sequence continues at coordinate 1,408 of JBAVZT010000414.1, forward strand.
ACGCTATCAGGAACGGGGCTACCGGAAAGCGCGCCGGTGAGCCCATGAAATCGACCACGATGGTTGCCTCATGAGGTCGTGCGCGATCTGCGAGCAACGTCGTCAGCGCACCCTCGCGTACGGCTTCGTGAAGTGCGAGGACGATTTCGCTGCCGGGGCGCGAGGCATCGATCACGTTGCGAGCGATCTCCGGGTTGAGTTCATGCAACAGCTTGGTCAGAGCCGGAGTCTGCCGGGTATCGAGTACAACGCGAACCTTGACGTCCGGCTGCTTGGTCGCGAGTACGCGCAACACTTCGAAACTGCCGATATGGGCACCGAGCAGCAGCACGCCGCGGTCCGGGCGCATGGCGGCGTGCAGGTCGTCGAGTCCGCTGACGCGCAGGTCGAAACGGTCAAGACGACCGGCCAGCAGGAACACACGATCGAGGATGGTCGACGCAAAACCGTGAATGTGGCGCATGACCTGCCAGGCCGTCGCGGGACGACCGAACACGCGCGCGAGATAGGCGTAGGAGGCGCGGCGTTCGGGGGAGCGCCGGAAGAAGAAATACAGCGTGACCGGATACAGAAGCGCGCGCGCGAGTCCGCGACCGCCGGTGAGACCGATCGTGCGTATCAGCCACAGCGCGAACCGGCCGCCGCCTTCCGGTCGGCTGCTCCAGTGCGCGTTCACGCCAGACCTCCCTCCCCGCTCAGAATCGTCGTCGCGCCGCGCTCGATCCGGAAACGCACGCGTCTGCCATCGGTCGTGATGCGCAAATTTGCCGATTGTTCCGGCCTCAGCGGTGCCTGGAACTTGACCACGACAATATGCGCGATACGACCGTAACCGTCACGTTCGAGCAGCGCGGCAACCGCGTCGAGCAGCACCACGCCGGGTACCACCGGATCGTCCGGGAAGTGCCCCGGCAGACTCGGATGCGAGGCGGCCATGCACAAGGGCGCGAGCAGTTCGACCGCCTCCTTCATGGCCGGCCCCGCGGGGCGGATGGCGGATCTTCGCGCACCAGCGCGGGCCAGCGCTGCGCAAGGCGCACGCAGAATTGACCGAAAGGTGGATGCGGGACGCCGCGCATGTGCCAGCGGCGAAACCCGTATTCGACCAGCATGAAGGCGACGACGACGGCGTAGCTGCCCACGTGCAGGTACCAGCGGACCAGGTTCGGTCGCAACGCGATCGGCGAGCCGATGCCGGGAGAATCGCACAGCACCAGAATCAGGAGTACCGTCGCCTGCACGCCGAGCAGCAGCGCCCAGGTCAGCGTCAACTTCCGCGCGTAGCTCGCAACGCCCGGAAGCGCCAGACGTTCCGGGCCTTCCAGCGCGAGTATGGCGCGCGCCACCAAAGGCTGCCGGCCGCGGGTCAAGGTTCGCGCGAATATCGCGCACAGGACCGCATTGATCATTACCGGCATCAGATCCAGGGCCAGCCGATCGCCGCCGAACCACATGAGGGCCAATCCGCCCGCAAGTGCAGCCAACCAGAGCGTCCAGGCATGCATTCGCCAGCGCAACATTCCGGGAGCGAGCAGGAGCGTGATCAGGGTGAACACGGCGGCATCGCCGAATTTCGTGCCTCCGCTGACGAAACTCGCGATGACAAGACACGCGTATAAGGCCAGCAGCGAGGCCGAAACGCGCGCGGGGCGGAACGATCGGCTCGACGATGCTGGCGGGTGGGAGTCGGCGGTCACGGTGGCTTCGAGAAAAGAAAAGGCGCCGCGCGCGGTCGATTGAACGCCTCCCGACTGTAACATAGGCGCTGATCTTCATGGCCGGATCGTAGCCGTGGCATCTGCGCAAACGACGGAGCACTGCGATGTCCTGGTGATAGGCGGCGGTCCCGGCGGCAGCACCGTGGCGACTCTGCTCCAGCGGCGCGGCTGGAAGGTGATCCAGCTCGAAAAGGATCATCATCCGCGCTTTCACATCGGGGAATCGCTGCTGCCGGGGAACCTTCCGATATTCGAGGAACTCGGCGTCCTCGACAAGGTGCACGCGCTTGGCGTGCTCAAGCTGGGCGCCGATTTCCAGTTCGGCACCGGCCCCTGCCAGTCTTTCTACTTTCGTGACGCGCTTGGCATGACCGCGCCGCATGCGTTCCAGGTCGGACGCGCGCAGTTCGATCAAATGTTGTTCGAGCACGCGCGCGCAAACGCAGTCGATGCGCGCGACGGCGTCACCGTGGAACGGGTTGCGGTCGACGGCGTCGACGCGGTGGTTGCCCTGGCGCGTCCGACAGTGAGCGCCGACACCTTCAACGTGCGCGCACGTTATGTGGTCGATGCGAGCGGACGCGAGACACTGCTCGGCAACACGTTCAAGATCAAGCGCAGGAACCGTGCGCATCAGAGCGCCGCGATCTTCGCGCATTTTCGCCATGCGGACACCCGCCCAGGCGAGAATGCCGGCAATATCAGCATCTACCAGTTCGAATACGGCTGGTGCTGGTTCATCCCGCTGCGCGAAGGCGTGATGAGTATCGGCTGCGTGTGCTGGCCCGAATACCTCAAGCGGCGACGTGGCCGCAATCGCGAATTTCTGCTCGACACGCTCGCCAAAATACCCGGTGCATGCGAACGACTCAGCGGCGCCGAGATGATTTCCGAGGTGCGCGTTACCGGCAACTATTCCTATTCGTGCGAGCGTATGGCCGGACCGGGCTGGATCATGGTCGGCGATGCCTATACGTTCGTCGATCCGGTGTTTTCCTCCGGCGTGTTTCTGGCCATGGAAAGTGCGAGTCGTGCGGCGGTCGTGGTCGACGCTTGCCTGCGCGAGCCCGGACGCGAACCGGCACTGCAGGCCGCGTACGCTCGCCATGTGCGCCGCGGGGTGCGGGTGTTCTCCTGGTTCATCTACCGCTTCAATACGTCGGTCATGCGCGGAATGTTCGCAAAACCGGCCAATTTCCTGCGCGTGGAAGATGCAGTCGTATCGATGCTGGCCGGCGACGTTTTCGAGAATCGGGCGGTATTGCGGCGCGTCTGGTTGTTCAAGCTGATCTATTCGCTGTTCAGCTTGCGCCATGCCGGTCGCTGGATCGCCGATCGCATCGCGCGTCGACGCCAGGCACGCTGTCGCTTTTGACGGACACTACCCCCGTGGGCCCGCGTCGAGACCTTAGAGACGACGTGCCGCGATGGCGCATGAAGGCATCATGCCTCGCGCTTGCTCTGGACATGTTCGGACAACGCACGCAGGCTGCCGAAGATGCGACGATTGTCGGGGTTGTCGGAGCGCAGCTGGAACTTGTACCGCTGCGATATGGCGAGCGCCAATTCCAGTGCATCAATCGAATCGAGGCCGAGCTCACCTCCGAACAATGCCGCCTCGGGGGCGATGTCGCCGGGCTTGATCCAGTCGATATTGAGACTCTCGACAATCAGTGCCGCCAGTTCTCGTTCGGCCGGCGACTGCGACGCGGGCTGTTCGTTTTCGATGCGCTGGGGTGTGTCCATGGGTGCTGGTACGCTCCGCTGTCCGCTGCCAGCCCGTTCCTGGGCGGCTGATGCGGCGCGCAGTGTATCATCGCGCTCCCCGTGCGCCGTGGCGCCAATCAAGCGCAGCCGATTTGTCCCAGCCATTCCCTTCCATTGATGCTCCAGCAACCGCCGCTCATGCCGGAAGCCTGCCGCCGCTGCGCTTCGACTACGAGCCGAGCGGCGCCACCGAGGCGGTCGAGCCCGGGGTGCTCGCAGTACTTGAGTTTGGCAACGCCGCTCGCGAGCGGGCGGATCCGCGCTGGTTGCGTGTCGGGTTGGAGCCTCTGGCCGCGCCGGCGGTGCAGGAAGTGTGGCGCACGCATGCGCCGGTCTGCTGCGGTTACACGGGCGCCATACGCTGGAGCCACGACGGTGACTATTGCTTCTTCGCAATCGAGGTCGACGAGTCCAGCGAGGGTGGCATCGCGGGCGCAGCCGAGCACGCCTATTGCGAACTTGGCGGGTTCCTGGCAGCCAGCGGCACGCCGCACGTGTTGCGGTTATGGAACTACATGGATGCCATCAATCTTGGGGATGGCGACAGCGAGCGCTACCGTCAGTTCTGCTCCGGTCGTGCACGTGGTCTGACCATCCGTGGCGATGACAGGTATCCGGCGGCGACCGCGATCGGACGGCGCGACGGCGTACGCGTGCTGCAGGTGTACGGGCTCGCCGCGCGTCTGGCCGGGACGCCGGTCGAAAATCCGCGTCAGGTCAGTGCCTGGCGTTATCCCCGTCGATATGGCGCGAGCCCGCCGACCTTCGCGCGCGCCATGCGCTCGCCGGCGAATCAACTGCTGATATCGGGAACAGCAGCCGTGGTAGGCCATGCGTCCAAGCACCGCGAAGATCTGACGGCACAGCTCGGCGAAACGGCAGCCAATCTTTCCAGTCTGCTGTACAGCGCCGGTTGCACCAATGGAGGAGGGGCATCGAGTCTGCTCAAGGCCTACGTGCGCCAACCACGGCATGCGCCCGAAGTGATTGCCGCGCTGCGCGCAATGGCCCCCCGGCTC
>JBAVZT010000415.1:0-2460 GCA_049588955.1 Rhodanobacteraceae bacterium
AGCTGGCAGAACGTGCGCGCGGATATCGAGCGGGAGCTGGCCGCCGAAGACATCAAACGCTCCATGCGTGAGATGAAGGACAGCGTCCCGACGGCGGAGCTCAACGCGCGGGTCAAAGCCGCAACAGAGGATATTCGCGCGGCCGTCGGGGCCCCGACCGAAAAGTCGCGTGATGAGCGACGTTGAGCCCGGTGGCGGCGACCCGACGGACGCCGGCGAGCAATCGTTCCTTTCGCATCTGATCGAATTGCGCGCACGCCTGCTCAAGGCGATCGCGGCGGTGCTACTGATATTGCTGGCCTTGTTGCCGGTGGCCAATCGCTTGTATGCGTGGCTGGCGCAACCGCTGCTCGCGCATCTGCCCAGCGGCGGGGCGATGATCGCGACGGAGATCGCCGCGCCGTTTCTGACCCCGATCAAGCTCGCGTTCTGCGTCGCGCTGCTGGTCGCGATGCCGTATGTGCTGTTTCAGCTCTGGGCATTCGTCTCACCCGGTCTCTATCGTCACGAAAAGCGCCTGGCTACGCCGATCCTGGTGTCGGCGGTCGCGTTGTTCTATCTCGGATGCGCATTCGCCTATTTTCTGGTGCTGCCGGCCGTCTTCGCGTTCATGACGCGCGTCGCGCCGAGCGGTGTGGCGGTCATGCCGGACATCAGCCGCTATCTCGATTTCGTGCTGGTGTTGTTTCTCGCCTTCGGCCTGTGCTTCGAAGTGCCGGTGGTCCTGATCATCCTGGTCGCACTCGGCGTCGTTTCGGCGGAGCAGCTCACCCGCAGCCGGCCATACGCAATCGTCGGCGCATTCGTGATGGCCGCCGTGCTGACGCCGCCGGATGTCATGTCTCAGATTCTGCTCGCGGTGCCGATGTGTGCACTTTACGAAATCGGCCTGCTTGCCACACGCATGATCGCGCGGCGCAGCGCAGCGTCAGAAAAGGCATCGACCGAATAGCGGCGCCGAAAACGGCGCCGCTGTCGACACGGTCAGGCGCTCAAGCGCTCGTCGATCAGCGTCTGAACTACCGACGGATCGGCCAGGGTCGAGATGTCGCCGAGCCGGCCGACATCGATATCATCCGTACCGGCTTCCGCGATCTTGCGCAGGATGCGCCGCATGATCTTGCCCGAACGTGTCTTCGGCAGCGCGGCGGCCCATTGCAGATGATCGGGCGTCGCGATCGGTCCTATTTCCTTGCGCACGTGGGCCACCAGTTCCTTTTTCAGCGCGTCGCTACCCTGTTCGCCGGCTGTCAATGTCACGAAAGCATAAATGCCCTGACCCTTGATGTCGTGCGGACAGCCGACCACGGCAGCTTCGGCGACTTTCGCATGCGCCACCAGCGCACTCTCGACTTCCGCGGTGCCCAGACGATGGCCTGACACGTTGATCACGTCGTCGACGCGACCGGTGATCCAGTAGTAGCCGTCCGCATCGCGGCGCGCGCCGTCGCCAGTGAAATAGTGTCCGGGCGACGCGGTGAAGTAGGTCTCGACGAAACGCTGATGGTCGCCGTACAGTGTGCGCATCTGCCCGGGCCAGGAATCGGTGATCACGAGATTGCCGGCGCATGCGCCCTCGCAGATTCGACCGTCGCCGTCGATGATCGCCGGCACGATGCCGAAAAACGGCAATGTCGCCGACCCGGGCTTGAGCGCGGTTGCGCCGGGCAACGGCGATATCACGATACCGCCGGTTTCCGTCTGCCACCAGGTATCGACGATCGGGCAGCGACCTTCGCCGACCACGCGGTGATACCACTCCCACACGTCCGGATTGATCGGCTCCCCGACGGTGCCCAGCACGCGCAAGCTGGCGCGCGAGGTCTTTCGCACCGGCTCCTCGCCTTCACGCATCAGCGCACGAATGGCAGTCGGCGCGGTGTAGAACAACGTGACGTGGTGCTCGTCGCAGACCTGCCAGAATCGCGAGGCATCCGGCCAGTTCGGCACGCCTTCGAACATCAGCGTGGTGGCACCGTTGGCAAGCGGACCGTAAACCACGTAACTGTGCCCGGTCACCCAGCCGACATCCGCCGTGCACCAGTACACGTCATCCTCGCGCAGGTCGAACACGCACTCGTGGGTGAAGCTCGCATAGACCAGGTAGCCGCCTGTCGTGTGCACGACGCCCTTGGGCTTGCCGGTGGAACCGGAGGTGTACAGGACAAACAGCGGATCCTCGGCATTCACCGGCTCGACCGGACAATCGTCGGGCTGGCCTTGCATCAGCGTGTGCCACCAGCGATCACGCGGCGCCTGCATGTTGACGGCCCCTGCCGTGTGGCGCACCACCAGAACGGTTTCCACACTGTCGGTGCCATCGCGCTTGAGCGCCTCGTCGACGTTGGCCTTGAGCGGGATCTTCCTGCCCGCCCGCAACCCCTCGTCGGCGGTGATCACGAGCTTGCAACGCGCATCGGCGAGGCGGCCGGCCAGCGAATCGGGCGAAAACCCCCCGAA
>JBAVZT010000416.1:0-4921 GCA_049588955.1 Rhodanobacteraceae bacterium
CATCGTCGGCGTGCAGCACGACGAGGGAAAAATCGATCTGGAAACGATCGGGATGTGAAGCGTCGTTGGTTCCCCACCCTCCCTGCTGTTCCAGCCATTGCAGCATCTCGGTCGAATCGGTGCGCAACGGCGCCTGACTGACGTCCGCATACCAGGTGGCCTGGGGCGGAAACCGCGGCAAGGTCTCGGCGCCGGCCACGCCAAAGCCGGCAAGTGCGACGATCAAGGGCAGGATTCTGCGCATGCAACGATACGCTAGCAGGCGCGCAAATCACATCGTGTGATCGTCGTCACGTTTCGCGACATGCCGGCACGGCCGGATCCGCACATCGCCATCACCAAATCAGATCCGGCGGCACGTCGTTATCGGTGTTGGCCGTTGCCTCGCAAAGCAGAACCAGTGCATCCGGGTCGATGGTCTCGGCCGCCAACGCGATGTCGCGATCCACGAGCAGATAGCGCCCGGCGAGCTGCACGACGCCAAGCTCGCCGGCGTTGAGCCGCCGCAATTGTGCAGCGCTGACGTAAATGCGGCGGATCCTGTCGCGATGTGGGAAGTGACGCGCGATGTCGGCTTCGGCCTGATTGAGTGCCCGACCTTCCAGAAGTTGCGTGATCTTGCGCCGGCGTTCCTTCTTCTGCCGGGCGCGCTGCTCGGCCTCACGTTGCATGCGCTCGCGCTCGTCACGCTCGCTGCGTTCGCGCAGCGCATACGCCCTGGCCAGATCGATGTCGCTGTCGTCGGCATTCTTCCGGCGCCGCATCGGCCGCGACCTATCCTGGCTGCGCACGGATCGGAGCGGTTTTCCGGTATTCGCCGCAAGCCCGCACTTGAGCAGTTGGTCACGCAGTGAATCGGACATCGGTTCAATAATGCGGTGGTGGTGGTTCGTCGGCCGGGCTGTGGGAAACGGCCGCGCCGAGCACCGTCAGTTCGTTGCGCAGGCGTTGCAGTTCCAGCGTCAGCCGCGCGATATCCCGGTCCTGCGCTACGACGGTGTCGTTGAGTACGGCAACGGCATCATCCATGAAAGACAGACGCACCTCCAGATCGGCCAGGCGTTCTTCGCTACTCGTGTTCATGAACCTTGCTGCCCATCGAGGTGCTCCACGAGGTGGCGACCATGGCGCGCACCGCGCAGGCCCTGCGCCTCACGCACAGCCAGCGCAAGGTCGGCGGCCGCCATTTCGCGGACCAGTTCGGCAAACGATGTCTTTGGCTTCCAGCCCAGTTTTTCACGCGCGAACGTGGCATCCCCGAGCAATGTACCCACTTCGGCCGGCCGATAGTATTGCGGGTGGATGCGCACGATCGTGGCCCCCGGCTTGAGCTTCGCGTCGGCATCGCGAACGGCGACGACGACCGCATGCTCGTCGCCACCCGCCCCGCGGAACTCGAGCTCGATACCGAGTTCGCGTGCGGCCAGTATCACGAAATCGCGCACTGAATGTTGAATACCGGTCGCGATCACGTAATCGTCCGGTCGATCCTGCTGCAACATCAGCCATTGCGCCTCGACATAATCGCGCGCGTGACCCCAGTCGCGGCGCGCATCGAGGTTGCCAAGATAGACGCACTGCTGCAATCCGTGCAGGGCGCGCGCCAGTCCGCGCGTGATCTTTCGAGTCACGAAGGTTTCGCCACGGATCGGGGATTCGTGATTGAACAGAATGCCGTTGCACGCGTACGCGCCGAACGCCTCGCGGTAGTTGACCGTGATCCAGTATGCGTAGAGCTTGGCAACGCCGTACGGTGATCGTGGGTGGAATGGCGTCGATTCACGCTGCGGAGATTCGTCGACGAGACCGTACATCTCCGACGTCGACGCCTGGTAGTAGCGGCAGCGATCGGTCAATCCGAGAACGCGCATTGCTTCGAGGATGCGCAACGCACCGAGCGCGTCGGCATTGGCCGTGTATTCGGGTTCCTCGAACGACACCGCGACGTGGCTTTGCGCGGCAAGATTGTAGATTTCGTCGGGGCGCACGTCGCGGATCACGCGCGACAATGCCGAAGAATCGGTCAGGTCGCCATAATGCAAGGTCAGCGCGGCACCGGACTCGCCGAGTTCGTGATACAGGTGGTCGATGCGCTCGGTATTGAACGAGGAAGCGCGGCGCTTGATGCCATGCACCTCGTAATCGCGATCGAGCAGCAGTTCGGTCAGATAGGCGCCGTCCTGACCGGTGATGCCCGTGATCAATGCGCGTTTTCGCTCCATGTGCCCGCCTTTCGGTGACCCTCGTCAAGGTGGTTGCGACGCCGGACCGCTGTCGTCAGTTCGATTGTGCGACGACGCTGCGCCCGCGGCCAATGCCGTAGTAGGCCAGTCCCGCACTTTCGACTGTCGCCGGCTCGTAGATATTGCGACCGTCGAACACGACTGGTTCGCCAAGCAGCTCCTTGATGCGTCCGAAATCGGGGCTGCGAAACTCCTTCCATTCGGTAACGATCACGAGTGCATCGGCGCCTTCCAGCGCGACGTACGGCTGGTCGCAAAGCAGCAGATCGGCTCGTTCTGAATACAATCGACGCGCCTCGACGCGCGCTTCCGGATCGTAGGCGCGCACGCTGGCACCTGCCGACCAGAGTTGTTCAAGCAAGGTGCGACTGGGTGCCGCGCGCATGTCGTCGGTATTGGGCTTGAATGCGAGTCCCCACACGGCAATTGTGCGGCCGGCGAGCTGGCCCTCGAAATGGCCGGCAATGAGCGAAAACAGCCTGCGTTTTTGATCCTCGTTGACCTGTTCGACCGCGCTCAAGATGCGTGCTTCGTATCCGTGCATGCGTGCGGTGTACTCAAGCGCCTTGACGTCCTTGGGGAAACACGAGCCCCCATAGCCGGCACCCGGATAAATGAAGTGGTAGCCGATGCGGGGATCCGAGCCGATCCCCAGACGTACATTTTCGATATCGGCGCCCACGCGTTCGGCGATGTTCGCCATTTCATTCATGAAGCTGATCTTGGTGGCGAGCATCGCGTTGGCCGCGTACTTGGTCAGTTCGGCCGATCGCACATCCATGAGCACAAGTCGCTCATGATTGCGATTGAATGGGGCGTACAGGGTTTTCAGCGCCTCGATCGCCGATACGCTGTCGGCGCCGATGATGATGCGGTCCGGTCGCAGGCAATCCTGAACCGCATCGCCTTCCTTGAGGAATTCGGGATTGGATACGACCTCGAATGCGATGTCCGCACCGCGTTCGGCCAGCGCGGCGGCGATCGTTTGCCGGACCCTGTCTGCCGTCCCGACCGGTACCGTGGATTTGTTGACGACGGTCACCTCACGGGTAATTGCCCGACCGATGGTCGCGGCAACCTCCAGCACATGCGAAAGATCCGCGCTGCCGTCCTCGTCGGGCGGAGTCCCTACGGCGATGAAGAGGATGCGGGCATGCCTGATCGCCGAATCCGCATTGGTGGTGAAACGCAACCTGCCGGCCGCACGGTTGTCGCGGACCAGCGCTGTCAGGCCGGGTTCGTAGATGGGAATCTCGCCTCGTTCGAGCTGTTCCACCTTTTCCGCATCGACGTCGATGCAAACCACGTCATTGCCTACCTGGGCCAGGCAGGCGCCCGTCACCAGTCCGACATAGCCGGTTCCGAAGATGGTCACATGCATGCGAAATGTCCCATCTGCTGCGCTCTTTACCGTTCTGTTTGCACTCGAGGACGGGCGTGCCAGGCAAGACAATGCCTTTCAGGCAAGGCGTTCGTCCCCGAAACGCCTTTTTGGATGTCGCACAAACGACGAAGGCGCGCCAAACCCGCAGCGCGCCCTCGCGACATGGATGAGCGTTACTTGCTGCCGGACTTCTTCTTGATCGGCTTGATCATCGGCTTCTTGCCCATCGGAGCGGTCTTGCCCTTGTTCGCGTTGTTCTCGATACCGAGCAGTTGCACGTCGAAAATCAACGTGGCGTTCGGGCCGATCGGTCCGGGCCCGTTTTCACCGTACGCGAGGTCCGCCGGAATGAAGAACCTGTACTCCGATCCCACCGGCATCAGCTCAAGGCCTTCGCTCCAGCCCTTGATCACGCCATTCAGCGGGAACGTCGCCGGCTGGCCACGCTTGTAGGAACTGTCGAACTCGGTGCCGTCGACCTTGGTGCCCTTGTAGTTGACCTTGACCGTATCGGTAGGTTTCGGTTTCGGGCCTGTGCCCTGCTTGATGACTTCGTACTGCAAGCCGGACGCAGTCGTCTTCACCCCCGTCTTTTTCTTGTTCTTGGCGAGAAACGCCGCGCCTTCGGTCTTGTTCTTCTCGGCCTCGACCTTGCGCTCGGCGACGCGCTTGGCCTGCATCTGTTGCATGAAGGCCTTGCGTACTTCGAGCGCTTCCTCGGGCGTCAGCGAGGTCTTCTCGCCGTTGACGGTCTGCTTGAGCGCCTTGAACACAACGTCCAGATCGATATCGTCCTTGATCTGCGACAGGCCGCGGCCGATATCCATACCTACCATCGTGCTGACCTTGTTCTTGTCCAGGGACACGGGTGCGGCGGCCTTGGCGGCCGGCTGCATCGGTTTCGCCGGGGGCGCCGCAAACGCACCGCTGATGCCGAACACCGCTGCCAGCGCGGTTGCAATGACTGACTTTCGAACGAAACGCGTCATATCTGCTCCTGAAATCGTGTGGGAATCGGGACCGCCATACCCTGCGGCGCTCAGGCGTCGACCGGGCTTTGGCCGCGAAGATGGGCGGCGTATTGTGGACGTGGCGCGCGACCTTGGCAAACCGGCCTGGCGGAATGGTTCAGCTCGCAGCGCCTCCGTGGACCGGGAGGGACAGCCGTCGAATTCAAAACAGGAGAATAGGGACCTGCTTGCCACAGCATGATTTGCAAGGGGGAAAGGCGGCCTGCACAACGAAACAAGCTTCCCCCCTTGACATGATGAGATTAGGTGTTATAGTTCGCTAC
>JBAVZT010000417.1:0-8191 GCA_049588955.1 Rhodanobacteraceae bacterium
GCGAGGGTCGGCGAGCTGGCCGCCAACTGCAACGTGATCGTCCTGTGCGTCCCGGCGGACGACGACGTGCTCGGCATCACCCGCGAGATCGCCGCCGAGGCGCGGCCCGGGACGATCGTGATCGATCATTCGACCGTGTCGTCGGTGACCGCACGTGCCGCCTGCGACGCCATCCGTGCCGTCGGCGGCGATTTTCTCGACGCGCCGGTTTCGGGCGGTGTCGAAGGCGCAAGAAAGGGCACCCTTTCGATCATGGTCGGCGGCGATGCGGCAACGCTCGAACGTGCGCGCCCGCTGCTCGACTGTTACGGCGCGCGCGTCGGTCATATGGGAGAAGTCGGTGCCGGCCAGAACACCAAGGCGGTCAATCAGGTGCTGGTCGCGGGCATCGCCGCTGCCGTGTGCGAGGGTCTGGCACTGGGCGAGGCGCTCGGCCTGGATGCCGGGCGGTTGTTGCCGACACTCGGTGCCGGTGCGGCCGGCTGCTGGTTTCTCGACAAGCGCGGTGCGAGCATGTTGCGCGATGAATTTGCCGTTGGCTTCAAGCTCGGCTTGCTGCACAAGGACCTGAACATCGTGCGGGAGCTCGCCCGCGAAGCCGGCACCGACCGCAGCGTCATCGACAAGGCGCTGGCCGATTACGCGCGGCTGATGACCCAAGGCCATGGCGATGAGGATATTTCGGCGCTGATTCGACTCAAACGCAGCGCTTGAAACCCTCCGCTTGTGCCGGCCATCACGCAAACTCAACGCGAGCGCGCGATAATCGCGGGCCTGCACCCTGCCCGCTTCACGGAGTTCCACATGTTCACACGCTGGATTTTTGCCGTTGTACTGTTGACGCCGGCGGCCGCTCTGGCCGAAATCAATCCCGCAGACCTTCACCTCGAACGGTTTCCGGACTCGAGCACCACGTTTGCGCAGCCGATCGCGGTGCGCGCGCCGAACGACGGCAGCAGTCGCGTGTTCATCATCGAGCGTTGCAGCGATATCCGCATCGTCGAGAACGGCCAGTTGCTGGCCACGCCGTTTTTGTCGATTACGCCGAGTTGTGGCGGCGAGCAGGGCATTCTTGGCCTGGCGTTCGATCCGGATTTCGCGAGCAACGGCACGTTCTACGTGACCTACACGGCACCCAGCGGTGATCCACAGCTCGGGGCGGATCCCGACCAGGTACTCGCGCGCTACACGGTCTCGCCGCCCGACGGCGATGTCGCCAACCCCACCGGCGAAGTGATCCTGCGCGTGCCCGATATCGCCAGCAACCATAATGGAGGCGACCTGCATTTCGGTGCGGACGGCTATATCTACTGGTCGATGGGCGATGGTGGCGTGCAAGGAGACCCGAATGGTTTCGCGCAGTGCACGGGACGCAAGAAGGCCGACCAGAATCCCGATAGCTGCCACGACACCAGTGGTTCCGGGCCGGACTACTACCTGATGGGCAAGATCATCCGGCTCGATGTGCATGCGACCACGGCTTCGGCGCCGGGCAATTTCTGCGGTTCGACGCCGGGCGCTCCGGCGCCATACGCAGTGCCGCCGGGCAATCCTTTCGCGGATGACGCCTCATATCCCGACGATTGCGCCGAAATCTTCAACTGGGGATTCCGCAATCCGTTCCGCTTCAGCTTCGACCGCCAGACCGGCGATATGCTGATAGGAGATGTCGGCCAGAACGCGTGGGAGGAAATCGACTACCAACCCGTTGGCAGCGACGGCCAGAACTTCCAATGGAACCTCTGCGAGGGCTTTCATACCTATCCCGGTGGTGGCACCCCGTGCGCCGGACCTCCCGACAGCGTGCCGCCCAAGCTCAATTATTCCCACAGCGTCGGTTGCGCCGTCATCGGCGGTTACCGCTATCGTGGCCCGATCACTCCGCTGGACGGACAGTACCTGTTCAGCGATTCGTGCAGTGGTGAGATCTACGTCATCGCGAATCCGGACCCGATGTTGTCGGTGTGGACGTACGAAACCCTGCAGGGCACGCCGGGGATGAGTCCATACAGTTTCGGTGAAGATCAAGCGGGCAATCTCTACGTGGCCGCCGGCGGAGGGCAGGTTTACCGGTTCGCGTCGGATGCGACAAGCGATGTGATTTTCGCCAACGGCTTCGATGGCAACTGACCGCGACGCCGCCCGAACGGAGAACATAAGTTGATGTTACGAATCCCCTTCCTGGCGCTCGCCGGGCTGCTGTTGTCACTCGGCATCGATGCGCATGCAGGCATTCCCGCAGATGTGCAACTGGTGCAATTCTCAAACGGATCGCTGAGTTTTCCCGATGCGATCCGGGCCCCGCAGGACGGCAGCGGAAGGTTGTTCGTGCCGCAGCAGACCGGCGCGGTGAAGATTCTGGATGCCGACGGCACCGTCATCGGCACTTATCTCACCGTGAACGTGACGGCGCCTTCGCCCGATGGCGGTGAGCAGGGGCTGCTCGGGATGGCGTTCGATCCGAATTTCGGCATCGATCCGGGTCAGCCCGGTTATGGTGATTTCTATCTCGCGTTCACGGCGCCGCCCGGCGATCCGGTGCTCGGCGCATCCGCCGACCAGGTGGTGCGACGCTATAGCGTCGACGATCCGGCGTCGAACGATGCCAGCTCCGCCGTGCAGACCGACATCATTCGCCTGCCCGATATCGCCAGCAACCACAACGGCGGCGATATTCATTTCGGATCGGACGGCTACCTGTATTGGGGCATGGGCGACGGCGGCAGCGAAGGCGACCCGCACAATTTCTCCCAGACCACCGGGCGCACGGACGTCGGTGGGCATAGCTACTATCTGCTCGGCAAGATGATCCGCATCGACGTGCATCACTCGACCGCGTCGGCCACGGCCGACATGTGTGCCGCGACACTCGGCATGCCGGCGCCCTATTCGATTCCCCCGGACAACCCGTTCGCGGGCAGCAGCACCGATTGCGGCGAGATTTTTCTCTACGGCTTGCGCAACCCGTTCCGCTTCAGCTTCGATCGCGCGACCGGCGATCTGTGGATCGGCGATGTCGGACAGAATGCCTGGGAGGAAGAGGATTTGCGCACGCTCGGTTCGACCGACTCGTTCAACTATGGTTTCAAGCTGTGCGAAGGCAATCATTACTACAGCCCCTCCGGCAGCGGAACGGACTGCCCGCAGACCACCGGAACGACGGCGCCGGTCATCGAGTACGGCCATTCGAGTGGCTGCGCGACGACCGGCGGTTTTCGCTACCGCGGACCGATCGCGTCGTTGCAGGGAACCTACGTCTACAGCGATTCGTGCAGCTCGACGATCTGGTTTGCCACCACCGACGGATCAACCTGGACATCCACCGTATTTCCTGCGGGGCTCCCGAGCGGGTACGGCACCGTCGTCAGTTTCGGCGAAGACGAAGCCGGCAATCTCTATCTCGTGCATGAAACCCAGGGCAAGGTTTACGAATTCACGTCAACGACGCCACCGATGATGTTCACGGTCACGCCGACGGCCGGGCCGCACGGGGCCATCGACCCGGACACGCCGCAGACCGTGGACGAAGGTGCCACCGTGGACTTCACGGTCACGCCCGATGGCGGCTACCGGATCGCCGATGTGACCGGTTGTGGCGGAATGCTGTCCGGCACAATCTATACGACCGCTCCGATCACGGCCGATTGCGACGTGCTCGCGACGTTCTCGATTCTCACCCATACGGTCACGCCGGTTGCAGGACCGAACGGCAACATAATGCCCGCCACGCCGCAGACGGTGGACGATGGAGCCACGATCAGTTTTGTGGTCACGCCGGATACGGGATACCAGATCGACGACGTCAGCGGCTGCGACGGCGTGCTCGACCGCAGTACCTACACGACCGGTGCGATCACGGCGGATTGCACCGTCACCGCGACGTTTGCGCCGGCGGCCGACGATCTGATCTTTGCCAGCGGTTTCGACGGGCCTTAGCAGGGTACCGCGATCCTTTCAGCATCCTGTTGGCGCGCCGCTCGAATGCGCACATCGCATGGTCGCAGCACGCCTTCCCGCATCAGGCATGCTACGGCGTATTGGTTTCCTTCAAGGCAATCGCATGGATGCCGTTACCGGCAAGCGTTGCTTTTGCCGTCTCAAGCGCGCTCGCGCTCGGATACGGACCAAGGCGTACGCGGTTCCAGGTCTTGCCGTTGATCGTCACCGGTTCGATGCTGGCGACGAAGCCGAGCAAGGCGAGTTTGGCCTTGGCCTCATCGGCCGACGAGGCGTCAGGGTACGACCCGGCCTGCAGCAGGTAGCGAACGCCGGTTGGCGCGGGACCCTGCGCGGTGGCGCCCGGTGTCGTGTGCTCCGCGGCCTGCTGTTCGGCGCGAGCCTTGGCGGTCAGTTCCGCGTCGGGGATCACGACTTCCATTTCCGGCAACACCTGGTAGAAATCGTAGTTCTTCTTCGGTTTGATCCTGCCGTCGTCGGCAACCGCCGGTTCGCTTTCGTTCGGCACGGTCGCCTGCGGATTCGGTTGCGGCAGGTTGCCCTTGCGTAGCATCGGCGCCCATTCCCTGACCAGCACGAGCGCCGACAGCAGCAAACCGAGCACCACCCCGATGCCGAGCCACGTCCATGCCGGCAAAGCGGGGCGCGTGTTGCCGCGGGTTGCCTGCTTGCCTTTCTTTCGGGCGGCCATTACATGCTCTCCGGAGCGGAAACGCCGACGAGATCGAGTCCGTTTGCGAGCACCTGACGCGTGGCCTTGGCCAGCGTGAGACGCGCATCGCGCAGATCCTCGTCCTCGACGATGAACTGACAGGCATTGTAGTAAGCGTGGAACGCGCCGGCGAGTTCGCGCAGGTACGCGGCCATGACGTGCGGTTCCAGATTTGCCGCGGCCGCTTCGACGATCTCAGGATAGCGCGAAAGTTCGAACATCAGCGCGATTTCGTGTTCGCTGTCGAGCCGGTCCAACCGGGCCAGACCCTTGTCGCGGTTCCATGCCAGAGTGCGTTCGGCGAGCTGGCGCTCGACACTGCAGATGCGCGCATGCGCGTACTGGATGTAATACACCGGGTTGTCATTGGTTTGCGCGCGCGCCAGATCCACATCGAACGTGAGCTGTGCATCGACCTTGCGCGCAACCAGGAAATAGCGGGTCGCATCACTCCCGGCCTCGTCGATCAATTCGCGCAAGGTCACGTAACCGCCGGCGCGCTTGGATATCCTGACTTCCTCGCCGCCGCGCATCACCGTGACCATCTGGTGCAGAACGTATTCGGGCCAGCCCGGCGGCACGCCGATGTCGAGCGCCTGCAAGCCGGCGCGAACGCGTATGACAGTCGAGTGATGGTCGGCGCCCTGTTCGTTGATGACACGCGTGAAGCCGCGCTTCCATTTGTCGACGTGGTAGGCGACATCGGGCAGGAAATAGGTATATGTGCCGTCGGACTTCTGCATGACGCGGTCCTTGTCGTCGCCGAAATCGGTGGTCCTGAGCCACACTGCGCCATCGGCCTCGTAGGTGTGCCCGTGCGCGACAAGATCGTGCGCGGTCGCTTCCACCTTGCCGTCGGTGTAGAGCGAGGATTCGAGGAAATACACGTCGAATGCGACGTCGAACGCACGCAGATCCAGATCCTGCTCCCGGCGCAGCCAGGCGACCGCGAAACGACGGATCGCATCGATATCGTCGGGATCTCCGTTTGCGGTGAGGTCGCGTCCGTCCGCATGCACGCGGGCACGCGCCCGGTAGGCCTCGGCGATCACCGCGATGTAGTCGCCGCGGTAGCCGTCCGCGGGCCAGTCCGGATGGTCCGGCTGGATGCCCCGGCAGCGTGCCTGCACTGACCGCGCGAGGTTGGCAATCTGCTGACCCGCATCGTTGTAGTAGAACTCGCGGCTGACCTGCCAGCCGGTCGCCTCCAGCAGGCGCGCGAGGCTGTCGCCGACTGCCGCACCACGACCATGGCCTACATGCAACGGCCCGGTCGGGTTGGCCGACACGAATTCGATTTGCGCCTTGCGCCCGGCCCCGATCGACGAGCGACCGTACTCCACGCCGCGTCCCAGCACCGTTGCGATCTCGTCGTGATACGCGGAGCGGGCCAGGAAAAAGTTGATGAAGCCCGGTCCGGCGATCTCGACCTTGGCCAAGTGTGCGCTGTCCGGCAGCGCAGCGACAATCGCCCCGGCGAGATCGCGTGGCTTGCGGCCGCTGCCCTTGGCCAGCAGCAGGGCGGCATTGGTCGCGAAATCACCATGCTCGCGGTTGCGCGTACGCTCGATCGTGACATCGGGTGCGTCGCCCGCAGGCAGTCCGGTTTTCGCCCGGAGCGTCGCCAGCGCCTGCTGGACCAGGTCACGCACTGCTTGTTTCACCGGGATGCCTGTCGCAAAAGCCGGGTATTGTAGAGACACCGGTGACATTCCCGAAACCGCGAGGCATTCGGTCGACCGATTCTCGTCAGGGAACGGGCTTTGCGCTATGGCGCTCGAATCATGTCCGGTCGCGCAAATCCCCGAAGCAACAGGACTCAACGAGGTGTGGATAACTCTGTGGGCAACGTAGCCGCGTCAGCGTCCGCCGCCGGTTCATGCTTTCAACCAGGATGTCCCTGACTGCCCGGTTTTGGATTGTTTGTTAATAAATACAAGGGGATGTATGTGAATATTGGATGTACGGCCGATGAAAGGCGCCGCTAATGACATGCCCGCCGCGTTGTGTATAACGCTAAAAAAAAATGGTGTCCCGGCAAGGCCTTACGCTTCGACCTGCACGGCACGCCGTGCGGTTCCGGGCTGGTCCGCGGCGATCGATCAGCCATCTCAGGGTCCTTACATCCAGCCGCGCTGCGCAAGCGACGTCGGCAATCCGTCACCGATCACGAAATGATCAAGCACGCGCACGTCGATCAGACCCAGCGCCTCGCCGAGGCGCCTGGTGATTGCGCGATCGGCCTGACTCGGCTCGGCCACGCCGGAAGGATGGTTGTGCGCGAATATGACGGCCGCGGCGTTGTGTGCGAGGCAGCGGCGTACCACTTCGCGCGGATGCACGCTGGCACCGTCGATCGAACCACGGAACAGCTCTTCGAAGGCCAGCACTCGATGGCGATTGTCGAGGAACAGGCAGGCGAAGACCTCAAACGGGTAGCCACTCAAGCGCGCCTTGAGATAGCGGGCGCTTGCACTCGGATCGGTCAACGCATCGCTCGTGCGCAATTCGGCTTCGAGGTAGCGTCTTCCCAGTTCAAGCGCTGCCTTGAGTCGGCACCACGCAACGCACCCGATGCCGGCAATCGCACTCGGCGCGTCCAGCAGCCGCTTGAGTCCGCCGCTTCCCGCGAGCAGAGCGCGACCGAGATCGACCGCACTGCTGCCGCGTCGACCGGACCCCAGAAACACCGCGAGCAACTCCGCGTCCGACAACACCTCGGCGCCGCGCGCAAGCAGCTTTTCGCGCGGGCGCTCGTCATCCGGCCAATCGCGGATGCTCATCGGGCAAACGATCCATTGGAGGTCGATTCACTCATGCTGGACAATGGTAGGTGTGCTTCCCAGGTCGATCAGCGGCGAGAGGCGCGTTTTTGAGTAAGCTACGGCATCGAGCCAATGTGAGTGAGTTCCTACATGAGTCCAGCCTGCCCGTGAGTACCGCCACGCTGACAGGTACCCGTGTATTGCTTGGTGTATCCGGCGGCATTGCCGCATACAAGTCAGCCGAACTGGTGCGACGCCTGCGCGATGCCGGCGCTGAGGTGCGAGTCGTGCTGACTGAAAATGCGGGCCGTTTCGTGACTGCGATGACATTCCAGGCGCTGTCGGCGAATCCGGTGCGCAGCAGTCTGTGGGACGAGGCCGCCGAGGCCGCCATGGGTCATATCGAACTGGCGCGTTGGGCCGATCAGGTCCTGATTGCGCCGGCCTCGGCCGATCTGATTGCGCGGCTTGCGCACGGCCATGCCGACGATCTTTTGACCACGGTGTGCCTTGCCAGTGCCGCGCCACTCGTGCTCGCGCCCGCGATGAACCAGCAGATGTGGGCACATCAGGCGACACAGGCGAACCTGGACATGCTGCGCGCGCGCGGCGTGCAGGTGCTCGGCCCCGACACGGGGGATCAGGCCTGTGGCGATGTCGGGCCGGGTCGCCTGCTCGAACCGCAGGCGATCGTTGCGGCGCTCGTGGCGGCGCGCGGGCCGCGTTTGCTGTCGGGGCTCGAGGTGCTGGTCAGTGC
>JBAVZT010000418.1:0-1636 GCA_049588955.1 Rhodanobacteraceae bacterium
AGGTAGCGGCGCGCGCGGCGCGGGGCGCGAACGAGTTTCTTGTCCTGCGCCGAGGTGTCGCGAATCATTACGAGGGTTCTCCGCCATCAAAAGGCACGTTCGAGCCACCGTCAGCAAGTCGCATGCCACTAATGCCGGACCCGGCAAGTGCCTGATGCAAGGCGGTTTCGCGATACGCGCGCTTCCCGGATCGGCGTCCGCGGACACCGGCGGACACGGTCCGGGCATGCGAAGATCGGTGCGACCCATCGGCTTTCTCGTGCATCCGTAGTCGAATGTGAGCAACGCCAGCTTCCAGATCGATGTCCCCGAAATCACGCTGGCGCGCGCGCGCCGCGGCGACATGCATGCGCTCGAGCAGATCTATCGCGCGTTTGAACGGCCGGCCTACACATTGGCGCTGCGCATGCTCGGCAACGCCGACAGCGCTCGCGAAATCGTGCACGACGCGATGCTGCGGATGATCGAACGCATCGGCCAGTTTCGCAGAGACGCACCGTTCTGGGGCTGGCTGCGCCAGATCGTGGTCAACCAGGCGCTGATGCACCTGCGCCGCGAGCGCAGCGTCGCCTTCGACGAGTTGCCCGACGACGATGAATCACCCTGCGGCGGTTCGGCGCCATGGGCACTCGCCGACGCGAAGCACGTCGAGCGCGCGATGGGCCGCCTGCCGGCGCTGACACGCAGTGTGCTGTGGCTGTACCACGTCGAGGAATACACCCATCAGGAGATTGCCGAGATGACCGGGAAATCGGTGAGTTTCTCCAAATCCCAGGTCATGCGCGGCGGTATGCGACTGCGAGCGCTGCTCGATCCCGAATTTGCAAAACCGGGCATCCTGCCGCGGTTTGCAAGCAAACGGTCGCTGCAAAGCCGCGCCCCGTTTGCCGCGTCAAGCACTGACGTGCTCGACGCGACGGCACATCCATGTGCCGGGGCACCTGTACCAACCCCCCTGTCCAACACCACGAGGTAGTCGCGCCATGTCTCACCGCGACAGCACACTGACCTTGCATCCGGACGTTGCGCTCGCCACCGCGTTGCGCGCGTTGCCCGACGCGGCGCCGGAACCGGACTTGTGGCCCGATATGGCGCGCACTCTCGCGCGGCGAACGCAACGCAAGTCGCGTCGCTGGCAAATCGCGCTCCCCGTAGCGCTCGCTGCCGGCATCGCACTCGCGCTGCTGATTCCCCGCACACCGACATCGCGACCACAGCAATCGCCGGCCACGACAGCGAGCGCAAGCTCCGCAGTGTCGCCGGCAACGGCAACGACCACAGTAGTACCCAACACCGCCACCGCGACGACCGACGTTCACGAACTCGCCGACCTGCGACGACGCTCGCAATCACTCGAACGCTGGATCGCCGGCTTCGCGCACGCACCGCAGGACAGCCGCGATCTGATGGCCGCGGTTGAAGTCGAGGATTTGATCGCACTGGTCGACGTGCAACTCGGCGCGACACGCGACCGTGCCGATGCACTGCCCCTGTGGCGCCAGCGCGTCGCGTTGCTCGAAGACCTGGCCACGATTCGCGTCGGTGCAGCCACCCTCGCGGCCAACGACACCGGCGCGACCGCATCGGTCGCGCCATTCAATCGCATGAATTGAGGTCACTCCGATGAATCGCACCC
>JBAVZT010000419.1:0-2712 GCA_049588955.1 Rhodanobacteraceae bacterium
TGCGTGGACAGCCACAGCGCCGGAATCACGAATGTGACCAGTCGCGTCGCGCTGCTCGCGAGGCTCGGTATCGTGTTGCCGAGCGCCTGGAACATGCCCGAACAGGTGAAGATGAGACCCGACGCGACGAAGTTCCACGAGATGATGTGCAGGAACTGCGCGGCAACCGCGACCACGGCCGGATCGCTGGTGAAACCGTGCACAAACCACGCAGGCTGCCACTGGCAGATCAGCACGAGCACGATCATGATCGCGGTGCCGACCAGCGCGGCCGCGCGGAATGTCGCGCGCACGCGGTCGGCATGGCCGGCACCGACGTTCTGCCCCGCGATCGGCGCGGTCGCGAACGCGATCGCCATTGCCGGAAGGAAGATCGCCTGCATAACGCGCGAACCGACTCCGAATCCGGCTTGCGCGGCCGCGCCGAAATCGCGTATGACCGAGTAGATCACCGCCATGTAGATGAACATCAGCGCGAATTCGCCGCCCGGCGGCAGGCCGATGCGCAGAATGCGCAGCCACGCATGCAGGCGCGGGCGGAACATCGTCGCGTCGAAGCCGACGTATTTCTCCAGCCGCACGAAGTACAGCACCATCAAGCCGACGCCGAACGCGATCGAGATCGAGGTAGCCAGTCCCGCCCCGGCGACGCCGAGCGGCCGGCCGCTCAGCCAGCCCGCGATCAGGATCGGCGCAAGCAATGCGTTGAGCACCACCGTGAGTACCTGCACGATCATCATCGGTTTGGCGATGCCGGTACCGCGCAAGGCCGAACCCATCGAGATCAGCGCGAACTGCAGGGCCATTCCCGGCAGGAACCAGTACAGGTATTCAACGCCGGAAGCGGCGGTTGCGGCGTCGGCGCTGAGACCGCGCGTATAGAGCGTGCCGAGCGTGTAACCGCCGAGCAGCGTCAGCAACGCGCAGAGCAGGGCGAGCAGCAGGCTCTGGTTGAAGATCAGGTTCGCGTCGGCGCGATCCTTGCGCCCGCTCGCGTTGGCGATCAACGCCATGGTGCCGACACCGAGCACCTGGGTCAGCGCCATCACCAGAAACTGCACGTTGCCGGCCGCACCGACACCGGCAATCGCTGCGTCGCCGAGATGCGCGACGAAATACAGATCGACCAGCACGTAGAGGGTCTGGAACAGCATGCCAAGCGCGATCGGCAGCGCGAGTCGCACGAGATGCCCGACGATCGGGCCTTCGGTCAGATCCTGCATGGTGTCCAGCCTCGATCCGCGGTTCAGGGAGTGGATTCTGCCCGTTTCGCAGGTGGCATGTCATGCAACGCTTCGCGTAGTGCCGCAGCGCCATCGCACTTGCCGACTGGCGAACCTTCTGAAACCCATGACAACGGTGCCAGGTTGATCAGAGGGTCCCTAAAGCCTGCCGCGCAGCAACTCCATCGCGAGCAACAGGTTCCACGCCACGGCGCAGACGATCGCGAGCATCATGCCGTGGACATCCAGATGCAGCACGCCGGCGAGGAGCGCGAGGGCAGGGCCGCCGCCCAGCACGAACCCGGCTACCGCGACCACAACGGATCTGCGCACCAGCGCAAGCGACCACAGCACGATTGCGCATGACGTCGCCACCACGTCGAGATCGGCGAACGCCTGGTTGATGCGCATCGAGAGATAAAGGAGATGGCGCAACGTTTCCAGATCGCCGGGTGCGCCGCCGGCGTAATGGATGCCGAGATCGGCCACGACGAAGCCGCTGATCAGCGCGGCGCAGACGCCGGCGGCGATCGCGACGGCATACGCGATCAGGGCGGCGCGCACGAGCGGGCGCCGAAGGCCGATGTGCAGCGAAAACTCGGTGAACGCGAACAGCAGGACCAGACTCATCGCGATCAGGCTGCCGTGAACGAAGCGGTCGAGCCACGCCTTGCGCGCCAGTTCCGCGGCCATGCCGGCGGCGTCGTGCGCAGTCAGCGAGGGATGATGTGCCATCATCAGCACGATCAGCACGGACACCACGGCGATGAGAATTCCGGCCAGCCGGCCGGTCGAAGGTGAAACGGTGGATTGCGCAACTCCGGTTTCGGTCATCATCTGCGTCCCCCGGAACGGGCTGTCGTGACGCGTCACGTTAACAGCGATCCGCGCCGGATTGGCGGACCTGGCCCGGAAAAGGGTCCGTTACCGGACGGCAACGCGAAGATGTCCGGAAACGCGGCGATGAACGCGCGCCGCATCGACCGGCGCGTCCAGCACACGCGCGCCGCACTGGCGAAAGCGTTTACGCAACTCTTCTTCGAACGCGGCTACGACGGTTTCACGATTGCCGACATCGTCGATCGCGCCGATGTCGGCCGTTCCACTTTCTACGAGCATTTCCGCGGCAAGGACGCACTGCTCGCCGAGACCGTGCAGTGTCCGTTTGCACCGCTCGCCCGCGTCGTCGACCGCGACGCGCAGAGTGGCGGGTTGCTGCCGGTGCTCGAACACTTTCGGGCCAACCGCAAAAGTGCGCGCGCAACGATGGGCCGCGACGCGTCGCGACGCGCATTGACACGCGTCCTTTCGGCCATGATCGAGCAACGGCTCGCATCGCGCGCGCCGTCGATTGATCGGTGCGCAGCCAGGCTCAGGCTTGCAGCGCTCGCGCTTGCGCAGGCGCAGCTTGGCGTCATCGCTGCCTGGGCGACCGGTCAGATTGCGGGCGAGACGCGCGATGTCGCCGACATCCTGCATGCGCTCGGGC
>JBAVZT010000420.1:0-1708 GCA_049588955.1 Rhodanobacteraceae bacterium
AAATAGAACTCGCTCGCCGCCGCGAATCCGTGCACCGCCTGTGCGCCCTGCTGGCCCAGGAAAACCTCGTTGACGTAGGCGCTCAGAATCCGTCGCTTGTCGTAGCGACCCTCGATCAGCAGCGCAAGCAGGGCTTCATTGACCTTGCGCATGAAATTCTGGCTGCGATCGAGGAAAAGATTGCGCACCAGTTGCTGGGTCAAAGTCGATCCGCCCTGCACCACGCGGCCGGCGCGCAGATTCACCCAGGCTGCGCGCACGATGGCGCCTGGGTCGATGCCGTGATGAAACTTGAAGTCGCGATCCTCGACCGCCTGCAATCCGCCGATCAGCAACGGCGGTACCTCGCCGAGGCGTACCACGCGGCGGTCCTCCTGCTCGGCGCCGTACAAGGTTGCGATGCGCGCCGGATCGAGACGTGCATGCGCAATCGGCGTCCCGCTGTCGGCATCGACGAGCCCGGCGATCCGGCCGTTGGCCAGACGCACGTCGAAGCGGCGCTCACGCTCGCGGCCATCCAGATAGACAAATGCGCGGCATGCGATCACGAATCTGGCACCGGCATGAGAATAGGTTCCGGGCGTCCTCGCCTCCTCGACGCTGCGATAGCGCGCAAAGTCCAGCTCGCGCTCGAGCGCGTCGGCGCTCATCGGCAATCCCGGCGCGAGTTGCAACGGACGCGCGTACACGCGGCTCGGAATCTGCCAGCTCAGATCGTCGAAACGATTGCGGATCTGTCCGTCGAGATAAACCAGATAAGGGCCGCCGAATCCCAGCGCGAGACCCAGCATGAGCCAGAACGGGACGCGCACCACCCGCCAGGCGAAGCTGATCGACGTGAGCAACCGGAACGACACAACGGACAACAGAGCGCAGGGGGCAAGCACCAGTTTAACAGGCATCCAACGGATGCTCTGCCCAAGTGCACTCGGGTGTCATGATGTCCGGCCGGGTTGCATTGGATGCGCGTGGCGTTGTGCCGGCTGGACCCTGGACCAGACGCGCGCGCCCGTAGGCCCGTTCCCGACATCGATCCGTTGTCTGATATCGGAGCGTTGGGTCGACCGGTCCGCCTGCATTTCAAGGTGACATATCGAAGCCGCATCCGGGATAATCCACGCGACTCCACTTTCGGGGGCACTCCGATGCGTGCCATTGCGCTAGCCTTTTTGTTGCCCGTCGCAGCGGGTTTTTCCGTCGCGCGCGCCGACGTGCGTCTCGATTACGCCTCCAGTTCCTCCGATGCGCCACTGACGCGTCTCGAGATTGCGGGCGCACGCATGCGCAGCGACAGCGGCAATGACAGCGTGATCGTGGACACCGCGCGCGATGAATTCGTGTCCATCGATCGCGCCGCCAGGGAATACACTCGCATCGATGCCGCGCAGCTGGAAAAACTCGCCGACGCGGCGAGCGCGGCAATGCAGCAGGCGCAGGCCATGCTGAAAAACCTCCCGCCCGACCAGCGCAAGCTGATCGAGGAGCGCATGGGCGGTCATTTGCCGGGCACGGCGCCCCGGACCAAGGTCACCATGAGCACGACCGGCACGCACGAAACCATTGCGGGTTACACCTGCGAAGTATTCGCGATGCGTGTCAACGGCTCGCACGATCAGGATCTGTGTCTGGCCAATGCGACCGATGTGGGACTTTCCGCCGCCGACCAGAAAGCGCTGCACGATGCGTTTGCCTACTTCAAACGCATGGC
>JBAVZT010000421.1:0-1672 GCA_049588955.1 Rhodanobacteraceae bacterium
GCCCCGGGCCGCATCGATCAACGCGCGCCATGCGCGTGCAGGCAGGCGCGCGGGCTGCGTGCAGCGAAATCCGCCGATGCCGCAGCCAAGCCATTGTTCGATTCGCTTGCGCCAGATTTCCTGCAACTCGCCGATCGCGTCGTCCTGGCCGAAACGGGCTGCCGCCGCGAGCAACGTCGAGGAGGGTGCACGCGGATCCGGCAATGCGGTACCGGGCGGCGCGCACAAGGTGTAGAGATGCGGGTTCTCGCGTACGTCCGGGTTGGACGCCGCGCAGCGATCGGGCGCGATGTCGAGTATCAGGATCAGGTTGCGGGATGCGCAAACATCGGCCACGCCGGAGAGCATGTCGGCGGCGCCCATGTCGCCTATCCGCGCATCACAGCGCGTGTAGTCTTCGACAAGGAAGCGATCGTTGGCGAGCACGCTCTCGAACGGCGGCGCGATGACGATCGTGTCGAATCCCATGTCCGCGCATCGATCGAGCGCAGGCGCCCAGCGCGATGGCGGACCAAGCAGCAGCGGATCGATGTAATACCCGCGCAACCCGACCGCGGCCGCTCCGCGGGCGGCGTGCGCGGTTGCCCTGGTCTTCACGTTGTCGGCGGGCTCCGGTGACTTCGAAGCGCCCCGGATTCGCTTTTCGCGCGCCTGTGCGCGATTGGATTTGGTGTCGGCGCTCGCCGGTCGCCGCATTACGGCGCCTCGGAGATGATGGACTCGAGGCGGGTTGAAACGCAGTCGGGATAGGGCATGAGTCGACCCCCTCGAAAGGTGATGGCGAAACGACAGCAGGCCACGAACCGCATCGCCCGGGATATTTCTGCTGCAACGAAGCAAGAGAATTATTGTACAGACTTAAGAGAGCATAGCCGTGGAGGACTGAACCATCCCAAAAGTTGCTGGATCGACCACGCACGGGTTGTGACGACGCAAGCAAGTATTTCGCGGGGTTGTACCCCGTTTTCGCGGACGGTTGGATCAAGTCAAAAAAACTTCTGATCCTGGATATCCGACATGGACCAGCCCACGACCTTGCTGCTGAACAGGTCAAGCACCATGCACAGATACAGCCACCCTATCGCGGCTTGGCCAAGAACAGTGCGCAGGTGATGACGCTGTTCGCACTGGCAAGCCTGTGGATGGCACGCAAGCCGATGCTGGCCAGCCCAGGATAGCTGCGCCTGCGACCAACGACACGTCGCAAGGTGGCCATTGGGTAGGAAATATCCTACGAGGCATCGTGGGGCTTACCCATATTGACCCGCAGTAAGGGAGGACTATTATCGGCCTTGCCGCCCAGAGAACCTGCGTCGGCAGACGGAGTTCAGTGCAGCGCCAAGGGGTCCGTAACGCACCTACGGTGAACGGATCCCGGGAAGCGGCTGACAACGGGTGGACGCTATGGACGTGCTTCGGAAACTGCTTTGCGGTTTCAAGAATCGACCAGCGTGGCTGATCGCCCTGGCTCTGGCATTACTGCTTCTTCTGTACCTGCTGCGCGAATGGTTGTGGGGATTGTTTCTCCTCTATGTCGGCGCACTCGTCCTTCTCGGTCTGCTGGGCGGAATGCGGTTGGCGCAAGGGGTCTTGCGCAAGCTCTGTTCGAAGTGGGGCGCGGTACCGAAAGGCTCGGGTTCCGAAGGGCATCCGCCTTCGAAAGGGTTCTATG
>JBAVZT010000422.1:0-3172 GCA_049588955.1 Rhodanobacteraceae bacterium
GTCCTGCTGACCGTGTTCCAGAGTTTCACCCCGCATACGACGACCAGCCACGACATCGCGTATTCGGATTTCCTTGCGCGCGTGCGCGCGAACCAGGTCGAAGACGTGCTGGTGCGCAACGACAACAGCACGATCGAGGCCAAGCTCAAGGATGGTTCCAGCGTGCGCACGACGGCGCTGTTGACGCCGACCACCATCGACGAGCTGGAAAAGAACGTGCCGAAGTTGCGCGTCGAGCCGGCCGATACCGGTATGCCACTGTTGCGCATGCTGCTTGACTGGGTGCCGTTCCTGATCTTCATCGGCCTGCTGGTCTATTTCATGCGCCAGATGCAGTCCGGCGCGGGCGGGCGCGGGGCGATGTCGTTCGGGCGCTCGCGCGCCAAGCTGCAGGGCGAGGATCAGATCAAGATCACCTTTGCCGACGTGGCCGGTTGCGACGAGGCCAAGGAAGAGGTCAGCGAGCTGGTCGAGTTTCTGCGCGATCCGGGCAAGTTCCAGAAGCTCGGCGGCAAGATTCCGCGTGGGGTGTTGATGATCGGCTCGCCCGGTACCGGCAAGACGCTGCTGGCCAGGGCGATCGCCGGCGAGGCCAAGGTGCCGTTCTTCTCGATATCCGGCTCGGATTTCGTCGAAATGTTCGTCGGTGTCGGCGCGGCCCGCGTGCGCGACATGTTCGAGCAGGCGAAGAAGCAGGCGCCGTGCATCATTTTCATCGACGAGATCGACGCGGTCGGCAGGCATCGCGGCGCCGGCCTCGGCGGCGGTCACGATGAACGCGAGCAGACGCTCAACCAGTTGCTGGTCGAGATGGACGGTTTCGAAGGCAGCGAGGGCGTCATCGTCATCGCCGCGACCAATCGCCCGGACGTGCTCGATCCGGCGCTGCTGCGTCCCGGTCGTTTCGATCGCCAGGTGGTCGTGCCGCTGCCCGACCTCAAGGGTCGCGAGCAGATCCTCAAGGTGCATATGCGCAAGGTGCCGGTCTCGAACAATGTCGAGCCGATGGTCATCGCGCGTGGCACGCCCGGTTTTTCCGGCGCCGATCTGGCCAATCTCGTCAACGAAGCGGCGCTGTTCGCCGCGCGCGCGAATTCGCGCGACGTCACGATGGCGCATTTCGAGCACGCCAAGGACAAGATCATGATGGGCGCCGAGCGCCGCTCGATGATCATGAGCGAGGACGAAAAGAAGCTGACCGCCTTCCACGAGGCCGGTCACGCGATTGTCGGCCTGTCGGTGCCCGAGCACGATCCGGTGCACAAGGTCACGATCATCCCGCGTGGCCGCGCGCTCGGCGTCACGATGTTCCTGCCCGAAGCCGATCGTTACAGCCACAGCAAGAGTTCGCTCGAGAGCCGCCTCGCCAGCCTGTATGGCGGTCGCGTTGCCGAGGAGCTGGTGTTCGGCGACGAAAAGGTCACCACCGGGGCTTCCAACGACATCCAGCGCGCTACCATGCTCGCGCGCGACATGGTCACCAAGTACGGCCTGTCCGAGGAACTCGGACCGATGACTTACAGCGACGAGGAGGACGAAGTCTTCCTCGGGCGTTCGGTCACGCAGCACAAGAGCGTCTCCGAAGTGACCGCACGCAAGATCGACGAGGCCGTGCGCGGCGTGATCGATCGCGCCTACCAACGTGCCCGCGAGATACTCACCACCAACCGCGACAAGCTGCAATGCATGGCCGAGGCATTGTTGCAGTACGAGACCATCGATCGTGACCAGATCGCCTCGATCATGGCCGGACGCGAACCGGGTCCGCCCAAGGATTGGAGCGGCGAATCGAAACCCGGTGGCAGCGGACCCGGCACCCGCAGTGGCGAAATCCCGCTCGGCGGCCCGGCGGTGCAACCGCGCAGGCGTCTCGACTAGGGCAGATTTCTGCAGATCGGTCGAAACGTGCATTGAGGGCCACCTTCCGGGCGGCCCTCCGTCATTTCATGCATTTTTGCGCAGAATGAGCTGAGCGCTTGCCGAAGGCTACGGGCCGGTGCCGGCGAGAGCAGGTAACATGCACTGGTGAAGCGCAGCTTTTTCGCCGAACTCAAACGCCGCAATGTCGTGCGCGCGGGTGCGTTCTATGCCGCGGCGGCGTGGTTGCTGGTGCAGATCGCAACGCAGGTCGCACCGTACTTCCTCATCCCCGAATGGGTGGTTCGCCTGATCGTCGTGGCCGCGGTCATCGGCTTCCCGTTCGCGCTGGCGTTTGCCTGGTTCTACGAACTGACCCCGGAGGGACTCAAGCGCGAAAGCGCTGTGACGCCGGAGCAGTCGATTACCCGCAGCACCGGCAGGAAGCTCGATCGCCTGATCATCGTCGTATTGAGTGTGGCCGTGGTATTGCTCCTGGCCGACAAATTCGTGCTGCATCACGCTGCGGGGACCAGGATTACCGACAAATCCGTTGCCGTGTTGCCACTGGTCAACGAGAGCGGCGACACGCGACAGGACTACTTTGCCGACGGGTTGTCCGAGGAGCTCATCGCGGCGCTGTCGCAAGTGCGTGAACTCAAGGTGATCGGTCGCAACTCCTCGTTCCAGTTTCGGGGCAAACAGCAGAACGACAACGCTGCAATCGGTGCCGAGCTTGGGGTTGCGACTCTGCTCGAAGGCACGGTGCGCCGACAGGCAGGCCGTGTACATATTGTGGTCGACCTGGTCCGCGCCAAGAACGGTCAACTGTTGTGGTCGCAAAGCTATGATCGGGAAATCAAGGACGTGTTTGCCGTGCAAAGCGAGATCGCGACGTCGGTGGCCGGCGCTCTGCAGGTGACCTTGCTCGGCAAGATTACCGAATCCAGCGACAAGCCACCGAGCGGGAATCTCGATGCCTACAACGCGCTGCTGCAAGGCAAGTTCTATGCCGCGCGGCGCAATCGCGATGACTACGAGAAAGCCGTGGGCTACTACACCCATGCGATCCGACTCGATCCCGGTTATGCACTGGCCCATGCGCAACTCGCGATTGCCCAGCAATGGTTCATCGACTGGGTGGCGAATGGACCCGGAGAGCGAGAATCGACACGGCCGCTGGCGCGCGCCAACGCACGCAAGGCGGTCGAGCTGAATCCGCAACTGGCGGAGGCACAGGGTGCACTCGGTGTCACCCGGGCATGGTCGGATCTGGATGTTCCCGCCGCACAAGCGACCATGAAGACGGCAGTTT
>JBAVZT010000423.1:0-4042 GCA_049588955.1 Rhodanobacteraceae bacterium
CCCGCCGGTTAGACGGATCGCCTCGCGGTGGCCGCGTGCCGACCTTTTTCGGCATCGCGTTCGGCCTGTTTTCGCGTCCTGGATGAACCCGTGCCGTTCCCAGGTGGCGGCAACTTCACCCCGGCGCGGCGTGCTTTCGAAAGGCCAATCGCTATGGCCTGCTTGGTCGATCGCGCGCCGTGCTTGCCCTCGTTCACATGTTCGATTTCCTCGTGCACGAATTCACCGGCCTGCATGCTGGCCGACTTGGCTTGGCGCTTGTCCTTCCTTGCTCGTCTGATCGTCTTCTGCTCCGGCATGAAATGCTCCGTTCGCATGGCTTGCAGGACAAAGGCAACTAGCGTGCCATGCGGGCAAAGTCCGCCGACATACTGCGCGCCACTTTTCGGTGATAGCCGGCGGTCGCCGTCCGTGCATTCTGTGGGCGCAGTGAATGCAGTTTGCACGGCGCCCGCGGCGTGTCGATGGTCCTGTGCGGGTGTAGTGCAAACAGGCACGGCCCGACGCGGCTCATGGTCGTCTGCAGTTGCGGTTTGTCGAAGCCACGGGCGTTTCGCCGAGAGTGCTACGCTACCGGGGGCATCGCCACGAATGAGTGAGCAGCAGCATGGGAAAGATTGATATCAACGCGGTTCCCGAGCGCATGGGTTCGGGTTACCCGGCGCCGTTCGCAACGCATGCAGGCGCACGCATCAAGCAGGCGCTCGGCAACGCTGCAGGGCTGAGCGACTTCGGTGTCAACCTGACGCAGTTGCCACCACAAGCCTGGTCCAGTCAGCGACACTGGCACTCGGACGAGGATGAATTCATCCATGTACTGTCCGGCGAAATCATCCTGATTACCGATGCCGGTGAGGAGGTGTTGCGTGCGGGCGATTGCGCGGCGTTTCCGAAAGGCGTTGCCGACGGCCATCACCTGATCAATCGCAGCGACGAGCTGGCGGTTTACCTTGAGGTTGGAAGCCGCTCGAGCGAGGACGTTTGCACCTATCCGGATATAGATCTGCATCTTGATCGCACAAAGGGTTACGCGCACAAGGACGGGACGCCGTATCCGGATTGACGCAACCTGACGTGTTTCGACGTCGCGAAGCTGCGCTCGACACGAACGGGCGTGGGACAGTCTCTAGTCCGGAGTGACGGCAAGCGCCGCTGCGCGCGCCTTGATCGCGGCGAGCATCGCTGCGAGGCCGTTGGAGCGGGTCGGCGACAGGTGCTTGGCGAGCCCTATGGTTTCGATGAAGCGCGGCTCGGTGGCGATGATTTCGGCGGCGGAACGCCCCGAATAGACCCGCAACAACAGCGCAATCAAGCCCGATACGATCGCCGAATCGCTGATCGCGCGCAGTTCCAGCCGATCGGCGTCGCCCTGTGCAACAAGCCAGACCTGCGACTGACACCCGTGCACCTTGTGTTCCTCGTCGCGCGCCGATTCGGGAAAGGCGGGCAACTTGCGGCCGAGATCGATCAGATACTGATAGCGTTCGGTCCAGTCGTCGAAGTACGCAAATTCCGCGGCGATTTGCTCTTGCGCCAGATCGGTTTGCTCAAGCGGTACATTCATCGGTTCTTGCCAGTTTCCAGCGCGCACCCTCGGGCCCGTCCTCGATCGCCACCCCGCCGGCGGCGAGTTGCTTGCGGATCGCATCGGCGCGTGCGAAATCCTTGACTGCGCGCGCCGCCTCGCGTTCATCGAGCAAGGCCTGCACCCACGTCGCGTCGACTTCCGTTCCGGAGGCGGCTTGCTGGAACCACGCTTCCGGGTCCTGCTGGAGCAGGCCGATCAATTCGCCGGCGCCGAGCAACGCTTCCTTGGCGGCGCGCTTTTCCGATCCGGTCTTGGCGGTGCGTGCCTGGTCGGCCAGTTGCGCGATCACGGCAAACGCCGCAGGTGTATTCAAGTCGTCGCACAAGGCGGCTTCGATCGTCGGCGGAGTGCGGCGATCGGACCCGTCGACCTCGACATCGGCCAGATCGCGCAGCACCCCGTACCAGCCATCCAGGGTGTTCGACGCCTGCTGCAAGGCCGCCGTCGACCAGTCCAGCGGCTGCCGGTAATGCGCCTTGAGCAGCACGTAGCGCAGCACTTCGGGCGGGTGGCGTTGGAGCAGTTCATGCAAGGTCAGCACATTGCCGAGCGATTTGGACATCTTGCGGCCTTCGAACGTCAGCATGCCGTTGTGCAGCCAGTAACGCGCGAAGCGCTTGCCGCCATGCGCGCAGGTGCTCTGCGCGATCTCGTTCTCATGGTGTGGAAACATCAGATCGTTGCCGCCGGCATGGATGTCGATGGTTTCGCCCAGATGCGCCGCGCTCATTGCCGAGCACTCGATGTGCCAGCCGGGACGCCCGCGGCCCCATGGACTTTCCCAGGCGGGCTGATCCGCAGTCGACGGCTTCCACAAGACAAAGTCGGCGGGATTCTTCTTGTACGGTGCCACCTCGACGCGGGCGCCCGCGATCATGTCATCGGTTGAACGTCCGGACAGCTTGCCGTAGTCGGGATAGCTCGCCACATCGAACAGCACGTGACCCTCGGCTACATAGGCGTGATCCGTGGCGATGAGACGCTCGCACATCGCGATGATGCGATCGATATGCAGCGTCGCGAACGGTTCGATATCCGGTGGTTCGGCACCGAGTCGACCGATATCCTCGCGCCAGGCTGCGGCAAACCGCTGCGCGATCACCTCGATCGGCACACCGGCTTCACGCGCCGCGGCGTTGATCTTGTCGTCCACGTCGGTAACGTTGCGTGCGTAAACGACATGGGGATACAGCCGTCGAAGCAGACGCGCCAGCAGCCCGAACACGACTGCCGGGCGGGCATTGCCGATATGCACATGGCTGTAAACGGTGGGACCGCACACATACATCGTCACGTGTGTCGCGTCGAGCGGCACGAATTCCTCGATTTGGCGAGTCAGGGTATTGTGCAGACGCAGTGTCATCGGCCACTTCCGTGCTCCGGCGATCCATGATAACAGCTAGTCGCAACAGCGCGAGAAAAGTCACTGATTTGAAAGGGTATTAGCCTGCATTCAGCGGGCCTGTGATGTACTTTCCGCCCAAATAGTGTGGCGAACCGCTTCTTGCCCAAGACGCCACCGCCCGATTGCCTTTTTGGAGAGTGTCATGCGCAGAATCAGATACATGCATGCGGCCGTCACGGTGCTGGCCTTGACCGCGGCCTTCGTTGCGTCCGCGCAGGACGATTACCGATCGGACGACAGCCGATTCGACAGCAACAATGTCAAGTACTCGTGGGCCGACGTCTTGCGCGTCGATCCGGTTTACGAAACCGTCCAGGTACGCACGCCGCAACGCGAATGCGAGGACGTTCCGGTCACGCGTCGCGACGACCATGGCAACAACGTCGGCGGTACGGTGCTCGGCGCGATCGTCGGCGGCGTGCTTGGCAATCAGGTCGGCAAAGGTGACGGGCGCAAGGCTGCAACCGTTGCCGGCGCAGTGGCCGGCGGAGCGATCGGTCATGGAATTGCAAGCCGTGACGACGATTACTATCCCGACGACCAGCGCCGCTGCCACGTTGTCGACAGCGTCAGGGATGAACGCCACATTGCCGCCTACGATGTGCAATATCGTTATCGCGGCGACGTGTATGCCTCCCGGCTTGACTACGACCCGGGGGAGCGGATTCGTGTAAGGATAAGCATCACGCCGGCCGAGTGAGCGGGCGATTGCGCAGTGAGATTGCGCAGTGAGATTTTCCCGTTATCGTCGCGACGACAAAACCCTGGATTCCTTCAGATTGCCCAATGAATGATTCGAGATTCCGGTTCGCTTCTCCGACCAGCGCCCGCATGGCTGCGGGCATGACTTCGCGTGCGCGCCGATCGGGATTCGATATTGCGGCCGGGTAGACGCGCGCGCCTTTGGCGCACATGTGTTGACAAAAACCCGGCCCGGCGCCGGGTTTTTTTTTGGCTTGTCCTCAAGCCTCGGCTCCAATCCGGCTTGCAGTGGTCCCCAACGAGGCTTCTCTTTCATGGCCCTCCGACGTTTTCTGAATACCCAGGAC
>JBAVZT010000424.1:0-2102 GCA_049588955.1 Rhodanobacteraceae bacterium
GTCGAGAAGGCCACGTTGTCGCGAAGAATGCTGCCGGCCAGCGTCAGGTTTCCGGCCACGTAGAGACCACCCCCCAATGCGTTGCTTTGGCCGCCCTGCGCGATCCGGCATGAGGACACCACGGAAAACAACAGATTGACGTTGCCCATCGATCGAATGCAGCCGCCCTTGCCGTCGTTTCCCGCGCCGGCGTAGGTTGCGTAGGTCGCATCGGTAATCGTCAGATAGTCGATATTCAGGGTACCAGTCCCCGAATGATCGAAAACGCGATCGAGATAACCGCTGCTCGCGCCGCCGTCGATCTCGAGCAGGTAGGCGCCCGGGCCGATCAGGGTCAGATCGTTCTGATCGACCGTGATCGCACCGGTGCTCAGAGTGATCGTGCTGCACGTCAGGCCCCCGAGATCGATGGTGTCGCCCGCGACCGCTCCGGCGACGGCGCTGCGCAGACTGCCCGTCCCGTGGTCGTTGCAGTTGGTAACGGTGACCGTCGTGGCGGACGGACTGTTTGCCGGCGCATTGCGAAGGTCCGGCTCGCGCGGGCCGATGTCCGCGCCACTGAGCACCGAGGCGTTGAACCGGTGCGGGTCCGCAAGCGATGTCAACGCGGCGTCCGGCATCCAGTACGCCGGGCGCGCGGGGGCAGTCAGCGGATCGGCCAGCACGCGGGTGCCGGAACCCAACGCGAGTACGACACCGAGGCACGCAGCGAGCGGTGTCAGCCGCAAGTGGGAGCAGGCAGGGTCGGATGCAGGCATGGACGTTTCTCCTGGACGCTCGCATTCGGTGTTGTGGGCCGGCCGACCCGCGGCAGAGGCCGATCACTTCACGCGGCGCTCGAAGTTGACGCGTGACCTCGTATTCAGCGGGTCTGTTCCGGTGTCAATCGAGGACGACGGACGCCATTGAATGCACATACGCAATGCAAGGCGTAATGCGCCATGGCATCAAGACTCCGGAAAAGACGGAACGCGCCGGGTGCAATGGAGCCCAATCATGCCTGCCGGACGAGTGCACGGCGCATGGTTCCGCGGCTCAACTCGTGCCTGGGCGCCTCCCATCGAGAAGCACCGGCCAAATCGGGTGCGACCGAATCTTGACCACGGGTCGGCGTGAAAGACCCGGATGTCTTGACGCCGTGGATAGCCGTACGATGAATTCCTGGATCTTTCGTCGCGTCATCCGCTCTGTTTCGACCAGCCAATGTGAGCGCCGGTATCCGCATCGCCATCGTCATATTCGTGTCTGCGGTCCTGAGTTATCCATTGCCCCAGGTGATGGCGGCGGAAACGGGCCCGGTCAGTTTGCGTTTCTCGAATGCGGCGCCGGGCGCGATGCTTCCACCGGCCTGGCAGTACCACGCACTGTCGCGCACGGCGCGCGCAACCCGTTTCACGCTGGTCGATGACGCCGGCGCACGTGTGCTTCAAGCCACGGCCGATGACGCGGCCGGGATGGTTGACCACCCGCTCGACCTTCCCGCCGCAACGACGCTCGCCTGGCGCTGGAAGGTCGATCACGCCGTGATTCACGGGGATCTCCATCGGCGCAGCGGCGACGATTTTGCCGCGCGCGTCTATGTGTTCTTCGACGTACCCGACAGCGAACTGGGTTTCGGCACGCGCATGCGTCTCAAGCTCGCACGCATGCTGTACGGTGCGAATTTGCCGGACCGGGCCTTGTGTTATGTCTGGGACAATCGAGCAGCGGTCGGTACCATTACTGCGAGCGCGTACACCAGCGAGGTGCAGATGATCGTGCTCGAAAGCGGCAATGATCACGCCGGCACCTGGCGCACCGAATCGCGCAACCTCGCCGCCGACTATCGCGCGGCGTTTCATGAGGCGCCGCCGCGAATCAGCGGCGTCGCTCTGGGCAGCGACACCGACAATACGCACGGCAGCGCGCACGCGGGCTTCGGCGATCTCGTGTTCGTTCCCGCGGGAGCGCCACCTTGACCCGCATGCTCCGCATGTCGTCGCCCGGTCAGGCGGATCCGGTCGTCTTGACCGCGAACGCGTCGCGTTGAACGATATCCCCATGCAGACTCTCCTGTTTCCGGGGACGAGGCCGCGGCACCGGTGGCCCGACCCGGGCCGTTG
>JBAVZT010000425.1:0-3252 GCA_049588955.1 Rhodanobacteraceae bacterium
GTCGTGACTCCGCCCAGGGCGTATATCGGCAACGGAAAATTCGCGGCCAGTTCCGCCAGACCCGACCAGCCGAGCGAACGCGTACCGACGTGGTCCGGCGTCGGGCGGATCGGCGACAAGGTCACGAAATCCGCATCGAGACGCAAGGCAACGGCGAGTTCGGTCTCGTCGTGACAGGAAACCGCCAGCCATTCGAGCCCGCGCGGGCGACTTGCGAACCCGGCTGCGATACGGGCCGGCAAATGCGCTCCGGCCAGGCCAAGGGTGACAGCCAACTGCCAGTCGGCATTCAACAGCAGGCGCGCGTCGTGTTTTCGGGCCAGGTCGCGGGCCGCTTGCGCCGTTCCCGCCAGTCTCTCGCGCGGCCAACCTGGAAGGCGCAACTGGACCAGCCGTATGCCGCTGGCCAGCGCGACTTGCAAGCCTTCCAGCACCGCGTCCGACCGGTCTTCTTCGAATGGCGGCGTGATCAAGTACTGCCGTGGCAGCCGCAGCGCGGCAATCACCGGGCGATCCGCGGCCGGCATCGAAAGGCCGTCGAGCATCGGTGGCTCAATCCAGGTCAGCGCCTGACCCTCGCGCGAAGCCGGCGTGCCGCTAAAGGCGGTGACTTCCCAGACGTCGAGCAGGACACGCTTTTCCGGATAGTTCCATGGCACGCGGATCAATGGCTGTGCCGATTCGACGCGAATACCGAGTTCCTCATGGAGTTCGCGTGCCAGCGCATCCAGCGACGATTCGCCGCACTCGCGCTTGCCGCCCGGAAACTCCCAAAGACCCGCCAGATGCTTGCCGGCCGCTCTGCGGCCAAGCAGGATGCGTCCGACGCCATCGCGCACGATGCCGGCGACCACATGGACTGCCGAGTGTGCGTCAGCCATCGGCCGCAGCATGCCGCCCGCACGCCAGCCGGAAACACATCTCCGGAAACGAGCCGCCCGCAAACACGATCACGGTCCGCACCCGCGGCGCCATTGCCGGAACCGCGCCACGCGCGATCAGGCCAGACTCCCGTGGCAATGCTTGTACTTCCTGCCGCTGCCGCAGGGACAGGGATCGTTGCGCCCGACCTTCGGTGAGTCGCGCTGGATCGGCATGCGCGGCGCCGGTGCAGCCGTCTGACCCGATTCCGCTTCGCCCTGTTCATCGCCCGGCGCAAATCCACCCGCCTCGGCGTGCTGGAACTGCAGCTGCCGCGCCTGTGCCTGGCGGCGTTGCTCCTGTTCCATGGCCTCGACTTCGTCCTCGCTGCGAATGCGCACGCGCGCAAGCATCTGCACCACTTCGTGCTTGATTCGTCCGAGCATCAGCTCGAACAATTCGAACGCTTCGCTCTTGAACACCTGCTTGGGTTGCTGCTGCGCATAACCGCGCAGGTAAATGCCCTGGCGCAGATAATCCATGCTGGAAAGATGTTCCTTCCAGCAATTGTCCAGCACGCTCAGCATCACGTGTTTTTCCAGCGCACGCATGACCTCGGAGCCGACCATCGCTTCCTTCTCGCGGAAC
The DNA here is from genome assembly GCA_049588955.1 of Rhodanobacteraceae bacterium. Taxonomy (GTDB): domain Bacteria; phylum Pseudomonadota; class Gammaproteobacteria; order Xanthomonadales; family Rhodanobacteraceae; genus Dokdonella_A. The sequence goes on from JBAVZT010000425.1 coordinate 1,510, forward strand.
ATGCGATCGACCCCCTCGAGCACGCGCTCGCGCACCATTTCAGAATCGGCTTCGGTCTGTTCCTCGATCCAGTGCTTGAGGTCGAGCCTGAGTCCGAATTCCGATTCCAGTTCCTTGTCGAGGCCGGCCAGATCCCATTGCTCATCCACCGACGCCGGCGGCACGTAGCGGTTGGCCAGTTCGGTGCACACGTCGTGGCGGATGGCGGCGATGGTTTCGGCAACGCTGTCCCTGTCGAGCAGTTCGTTGCGCTGCTCGTAGATAACCTTGCGCTGGTCGTTGGCGGTGTCGTCGAATTCCAGCAAATGCTTGCGGATATCGAAGTTGTGCGCCTCGACCTTGCGCTGTGCCTTCTCGATCTGGCGACTGACCATGCGATCCTGGATCGCATCGTTTTCCTTCATGCCGAACATGCGCATGAGCTTGGAGACGCCCTCGCCCATGAAGATGCGGATCAGGCTGTCTTCGAGCGACAAATAGAACCGGCTCGAGCCGTCGTCGCCCTGGCGCCCGGATCGGCCGCGCAACTGATTGTCGATGCGCCGGGATTCGTGGCGTTCGGTGCCGACGATGCGCAAACCGCCAAGCGCGAGCACTTCATCGTGGCGCTGCTGCCATTCCCTTCTGACGCGGGCAATTTCTGCCTCGTCGGTACCTTCGGGCAGTGCATCGAGCTCCGCTTCGAGATTGCCGCCGAGCACGATATCGGTGCCGCGGCCGGCCATGTTGGTCGCAATCGTGATCGCCTTGGGTCGGCCGGCCTGAGCGACGATGTGCGCCTCGCGTTCATGCTGCTTGGCGTTCAGCACTTCGTGCGGCACGCCGCGCTTCTTGAGCAAGCCGGACAACAGTTCGGACATCTCGATCGAGGCGGTGCCGACCAGCACCGGCTGACCGCGTTCGTAGCACTCCTTGATATCGTCGACGATGGCGTCGTATTTCGGCTGGGCCTTGAGGAAGATCACATCCGCCTCGTCCTTGCGCACCATCGGCCGATGCGTCGGAATGACCACGACTTCGAGCCCGTAGATGTTCTGGAACTCGTAGGCTTCGGTATCGGCCGTGCCGGTCATGCCCGCCAGCTTCTTGTACATGCGGAACAGGTTCTGGAACGTGATCGACGCCAGTGTCTGGTTCTCGCGCTGGATCGGCACGCCTTCCTTGGCCTCGACCGCCTGATGCAGCCCATCCGACCAGCGTCGGCCGGCGAGCGTGCGTCCGGTGAACTCATCAACGATGATGACCTCGCCGTCACGCACGATGTAATCGACATCGCGCTGGTAGATGGCGATTGCGCGAAGCCCCGCATTCAAGTGATGCACGACGGCAAGATGCTTGCTGTCGTACAGGCTTTCGTCCTCACCGATGATGCCGTCCTCGCGCAGCAATTCGTCGGCGTGTTCCATCCCGTCCTCGGACAGGTGCACCTGCTTCTGCTTCTCGTCGACCCAGTAATCGCCCGGACCGTCCTCGGTTTCCTGGCGCGTCATGCGCGGCACCAGACGGTTGATCTTGACGTAGAGCTGCGGCGATTCGTCGGACGGGCCGGAAATGATCAGCGGCGTGCGCGCCTCGTCGATCAGGATGCTGTCGACCTCGTCGACGATGGCGTAGTGGAAGGGCCGCTGCACCATCTCGTCGAGCGAATACTTCATGTTGTCGCGCAGGTAGTCGAAGCCGAATTCGTTGTTGGTGCCGTAGGTGACGTCGGCGCCGTAGGCCTCGCGCCGCTCGGGGTCTGTC
>JBAVZT010000426.1:0-4021 GCA_049588955.1 Rhodanobacteraceae bacterium
TACGATTTTGCATTCCTCTCCAGCGTGCTGCCCGAATTCATGAACGAGCTGTTCCCGGGCATGCAGGTCAAGGGCTCCTATCAGTTTCGCGTGACCCGCAACAGCGAACTGGTGGTCGACGAAGAGGAAATCGAGAATCTGGCGCTGGCATTGCGTGATGAGCTGAAGGGACGTGCCTACGCGCGAGCGGTACGCCTCGAAATCGCGGACAAATGCCCGCGCGGCATTGCGCGCATGCTGATGCACAACTTCGAACTCGGGGAAAGCGACGTCTATCGATGCCAGGGCCCGGTCAACGTCAGTCGTATCGATGCCATATACGATCAGGTCGAGCGCCCCGAACTGAAGTTCGCTCCGTTTGTCCCGCGGACGCATCCGGCGATCGTCAAGGAGCGCAATCTGTTTGAAGCGATCCGCGATGGCGACATCCTGCTGCATCATCCGTTCGAATCATTCGTCGCGGTTTTGGAACTGGTGCGCCAAGCCAGCCTCGATGCCAACGTGCTGGCAATCAAGCAAACGCTTTACCGCGTTGGGAGCAACTCGCCCCTGGTCGACTATCTGATCGAGGCTGCGCGTCTGGGCAAGGATGTGACGGTGGTCATCGAATTGCGAGCGCGGTTCGACGAAGAAGCGAATCTGCGCCTTGCCAACCGTCTTCAGGAAGCCGGCGTGCAGGTCGTCTACGGCGTAGTCGGTTACAAGACTCACGCCAAGATGCTGTTGATCGTCCGGCGCGAAAACGGTTCCTTGCACCGCTACGTGCACCTGGCCACGGGCAACTACCATCAGTTGACGTCGAAGATCTACACCGACTTCGGACTGATGACCGCGGACCCCGAGATCGGCGAGGACGCGCATCTGGTGTTTTTGCAGTTGTCCGGGCTCGGCCCCGTGATCAATCTCAACTGTTTGCTGCAATCGCCGTTCACGCTGCACAAGGGGCTCATGGCACGAATCGAACGGGAAATCGAACACGCCCGAGCCGGCCGCCCGGCGCAGCTCATCGCCAAGATAAACGCGCTCAATGAACAAAGTGTGGTCGAACTCCTGTATCGAGCCTCTTGCGCCGGCGTCGAGATCGACTTGATCGTGCGCGGGGCTTGCGCGTTGCGGCCCGGCCTTCCCGGCATTTCCGAAAACATCCGCGTGCGCTCGATCGTCGGCCGCTTTCTGGAGCACAGTCGAGTCTACTGGTTCCGCAATGGCGACCAGCCGGAACTCTTCTGTTCGAGTGCGGACTGGATGGAGCGCAATCTGCTGCGTCGCATCGAAACCTGCTTTCCGATACGCGATCCGGCGCTGGCCGCGCGCGTCTATGACGAAGCGCTGATGAACTACCTCGCGGACAATACCTGCGCCTGGCAACTGCAGGCCGACGGAAGCTACGTGCGCGTCACGCCGGCCGATGATGCGCCGCACAGCGCCCAGCAGGCGCTGCTCGCGAAGTTCGGCGCATAGCCGTCGGGACTGCCGCTTGCTCGCTCGTCTGGCGTGGCCGCATCGAGATCGAGCATGGCCCGCCATCCACCCTCGGCACATGCTCGCACCAGGTTTGAGCTGGTTTGTGTGACGTCGCGTTTTTCGTCCAACGCCCGCTCCAAAAGCACCCGTCGCGTGCGCAATCCCGCGGGGAATGCGTTCTGGCGAGATCCCCACCTCCACTTCCCGCCGAGCGCAGCAGCGGGCTGCGAGGGGAGCGACGATAGCGCTGCGAGCAACCGCGCCGGCATGCGACAATTCGGCATCCGGTCACCGGGATACGCCGTGCAAGACGCCGCACCGATGGAAATAAGCGATGGCGAAACGCTCGCGGCGGTCGATCTCGGCTCCAACAGCTTTCACCTCGTCGTTGCCCGCTTCGAACACGGCGAGTTGCGCATCATCGACCGGTTGCGCGACAGCGTGTGTCTGGCCATGGGTCTGCGCAACGACGGAAGCCTCGAGCCGGCGCGGCGCGACCGCGCGCTGGCCTGCCTCGCACGTTTCGGACAGCGGTTGCGCGCGCTTTCGAGCGATCGCGTACGCGCAGTAGCCACGAACACCGTGCGTCAACTGGCCAGCCCGCAAAGTTTCCTGCTGCCGGCCGAGACTGCGCTTGGCCATCCGATCGAGATCGTATCGGGCCGCGAGGAAGCGCGCCTGATCTATCTCGGCGTCGCTCATGGGCTGCCGCGATCGAATCAGCAACGTCTGGTCGTCGATATCGGCGGCGGCAGCACCGAATTCATCATCGGCCATGGTTTCGAGACGCTGGAGACGGAGAGCCTGCAAATCGGCTGCGTCGCGAGCACGTTGCGATTCTTCGGCGACGGCCGCATCACCACGAAACGCTGGCGTCAGGCCCAGACCGAGATCGCGATCGAGCTCCAGCAATTCATTGCGGCCTATCGTGCCCGCGGCTGGAGCGAGGCGATCGGCTCATCCGGTACGGCCAAGGCGATCGACAATATCGCTCAGGCGAACGGCTGGAGCGAACAGGGCATCTCGTCGGCGTCGCTGGTGAAACTGCGCGATGCACTGATCGAGGCCGGCAGCATCGACAAACTGCGTATCAACGGCCTCGGCACCGACCGCGCCAACGTCATTGTCGGCGGGGCGGTAATACTCGAGGCTGTTTTCGCGGGTTTCGAACTCTCGCACATGAGCGCATGCGAAACCGCGATGCGCGAGGGCCTGCTGTATGACATGCTGGGCCGCGCCCACAGGCGCGATCCACGGGCAGACAGCATCAATGCGCTGGCCCAGCGCTACGGCGTGGATCGGGCGCAGGCGGCCCGCGTGCGCGACGTTGCGCTGCGCCTGTTCGATCAATGCGCCGATGCCTGGAAACTCGGTGCGCCGGAACGCGAACTGCTGGCCTGGTGCGTCGACATCCACGAAATCGGACTGGCCATCGCGCACAGCCTGCATCACGTCCACGGCGCCTACATTGTTTCCCACTCCGATCTGGCCGGGTTCACCCGGCAAAGCCAGCAGATGCTGGCCGCGATCGTTCGATCACACCGACGCAAACCCGATAGTACGAGCCTGGACGCGCTGCCAGAACGATTGCGCCCGCTCGCGCGACGCCTTACGGCACTGCTGCGGTTGGCGGTCCTGCTCGAACGTCCGCGCGTCAGCGAACCGCTGCCGCCACTCAAGCTCATCGTGGACGACAAGACGGCACGCCTGGATCTGCCATCGACATGGCTGGACCGGCATCCGCTGACGCGCGCCGATCTTGAGAAGGAATGCGGCTACTTCAAGCATCTGGACATCAAGCTGCAGGTCGGTGCCGACGAGCGCGCCGTCGCGTAGCGCGAGTGTGATGCGCGCCATGCTTTTCCCCGTGATACGCTGCGGCGCTCTTGTGGGATGGGTTGAGCGCAGCGATGCCCATCGCAATCGATCTCGGGACCACCGAGCCTCGCAAAACCCGTCGCTGTCAGCCTTGACCGCATGGGTATCGCTGCGCTCAACCCATCCTACATCTCCGGCACTCCGGGACGTCCCGGCTCGGCACCGATGACGCCGCGAGCCGCAGCGCCTATCATTTACCGATCACCCCGGAGGATCCATTCCATGTTCAAGCGTACATTGCTGTTGCTTGCCTTGCTCGTGCCGGCCCTCGCCTTTGCCCAGTCAAAAGCCGCACCCAACTCTGACACGAAGGCGTCCAAGACCAGCAGCGCGGCAAAGGGGGCGAAAGCCGAGGCGCCCGCGGTCAATCCAAAAGTGTTGTTCAAGACCAGCCTCGGCGACATCACCGTGGAGCTGTATCCCGACAAGGCGCCAAAGACCGTCGACAATTTTCTCGGCTACGTGAAATCCGGCTTCTACGACGGCACGGTTTTCCATCGTGTCATCGCCAATTTCATGATCCAGGGCGGCGGCTTTACCAAGACCCTGCGCCAGAAGCCTACGCGTGCACCGATCGTCAACGAATCGAACAACGGATTGAGCAATCTGGCCGGCACGCTTGCGATGGCGCGCACCGCCGACCCGAACTCGGCCAGCGCACAATTTTTCATCAAGACCG
>JBAVZT010000427.1:0-3578 GCA_049588955.1 Rhodanobacteraceae bacterium
GGCCAGGAGTTCTCCGACACGCTCGCCCGCTCAGCCGAACTGCTGCCGTACACGATCGACTCATTCAAGCGTCTGGCACCGATGGTCGACTACTTGTGCGCTGCGCTCGAACTCGAGTTTTGAGGCATCGGCCGCTGCCCGATAGTGGTCGTTGCAGCGTCCGCCAGCGGACATCCTTGCCTTGACAAGGCCGGTGCATGGCGCGCAATCCGTTGTCCTGCAACGATATTCGCGCGTGGCACGATCCCTGCTCTACGCTCTGCATGGATATTGCCCGCCCGGAACTGAAAAAGCGCAAACGCCGTCGCCAGATGCTCATAGGCGGCGGCGTCGCACTGCTCCTGATTGCAGGCGGCATTGCGATCGCACGTCTCGGGCCGGCGGTGCCCTCGGTCGAACGCTCGAGCGTGCTGGTCGATACGGTCAAGCGCGGCGAATTGCTGCGCGAGGTGCGCGGCCCGGGCACGCTGGTGCCGAAGGAAATCCGCTGGATCGCGGCCGAAACCGAGGCGCGCGTCGATCGCGTGCTGGTCAAGCCGGGAGCGGAGGTCAAAGCGGATACGGTCATCCTCGAACTCAGCAATCCGACCGTCGACGATCATCTGCTGACCGCCAAGGCCGCGGTGACCGCCGGCGAAGCCGATCTCGCCGCGAAGAAGCTCGAGCTCAAATCGCACCTGCTCGACGAACAGTCGGCCTTTGCGCAAGCCAATACCGATTACGAAGCCGCGCGCATGCAGGCCGAAGCGGAAAAACCCGTCGCGGCCAAGGGCATCATTCCGCGCGTGCAGTATCAGAAGAGCCTGATCGCGCTCGAGCAGCTCAAGTATCGTGTCGGCATCGAGAAGCAGCGCGTGGCGGAATTCCGCAACAGCATCTCCGCCCAAACTGCCGCCGAACAGGCACGTTTGAATCAGTTGAAAGGCGCACGCGATCTTGCGCAGCGCCAGGCCGACGCGCTCAAGGTGCGCGCGGGCATCGCCGGCGTGTTGCAGCAGGTGCCGGTCGAGGAAGGTCAGCAGGTCACCGCCGGCACCAACCTTGCGCGTGTGGCCCGGCCCGATTCGCTGCGCGCCGAGTTGCGTATCGCCGAAACCCAGGCCAAGGATGTGGTGATCGGCCAGAAGGTCAAGGTCGACACGCGCAACGGCATCATCGACGGCAAGGTCACGCGTGTCGATCCGGCGGTGCAGAACGGCACCGTGCAGGTGGATGTCGATCTGATCGGCAAGCTGCCGCCCGGTGCGCGTCCGGATTTGTCGGTCGACGGCACCATCGAAATCGAACGACTTCCGGATGTGCTGTACGTCGGGCGCCCGGCGTTCGGTCAGCCCGATTCGGAAGTACGCCTGTTCCGGATAGGCGAGGACGGCATCGCGACGCGCGTGCCGGTCAGGCTCGGCAAGAGCTCGGTGAACCTCATCGAAATCCGGCAGGGTCTCAAGTCCGGCGATCGCGTGATTCTTTCCGACACCAGCGCCTACGACCAGTACGACCGTATTCAACTCAAATAGAAACCGACCATCGCAGCCACAACGGGAACCTCAGCCCATGAACGCAGTTGCCTCCGCACTGAATCCGCAGCCGACGTCGCAAGCGCCGCAGACACTGATCCACCTCGACGGCATCAAGAAGGTATTCCTGACCGACGAAGTCGAGACGCACGCGCTGGCCAATGTGCATTTCGACATCCGCCTCGGCGAATACGTCTCGATCTCGGGACCATCCGGCTGCGGCAAATCGACGCTGCTGTCGATCCTCGGCCTGCTCGATACACCGAGCGAAGGTACCTATACATTGAATGGCCGGCAGGTTGCGGACATCGGAGCAAGCGAGCGCGCGCATATCCGCAACCAGGAAATCGGATTCATTTTCCAGGCGTTCAACCTGATCGGCGATCTGACCGTGTTCGAGAATGTCGAGCTGCCGCTGACCTACCGCGACGGCGTCTCCAAGTCCGATCGCCGTGAGCGCGTGATCGCCGCGCTCGAGCGCGTCGGCATGGCGCATCGTGTCAAGCACTATCCGGCGCAGCTTTCCGGCGGTCAGCAACAGCGCGTCGCGGTGGCGCGCGCATTGGTCGGCAGCCCCTCGATCCTGCTCGCCGACGAGCCGACCGGCAACCTCGATTCGAAGAACGGCGAAGCGGTCATGGCCCTGCTCGACGAGTTGCACGGCGGCGGCGCGACCATCTGCATGGTGACGCATGATCCGCGCTACGCCGAATTCGCCGATCGCAAGATCTTCATGTTCGACGGCAGCATTGTCGACGAGGCGACCATGCACCGTCTGCGCCACGAGGAAGACCAGCGTCTGGTGCGCCCGCCGCGCGCCGGTTCCTCAACAGCGGCGTCTTGACGGGCATTCATCGATCCTCGGGAAAACGCATGAGCACGATCTCGCTTCGGAGCCTGCGCCACGCCGCCCGCCAGCTGACGGCGCAGCCCGGCTTCAGCCTGTTCGCGATGTTCTCGCTCGCGATCGGCCTGGCCGCCACGGTCACGCTGTTCAGCACCGTCGACACGTTGCTGTTCGCGCCGGTGCCCGGCATCGGCGCCCCGGCAGGGCTCGTCGAGCTCGGTGGCACGCGCGACAACGGAACGTTCGACTCGTTTTCGGCACCGGACTTCGACGATTACGCTACGCGCGCCAAGGGCTTCGCCGACTTGTTCGCCTACCGACACGAGTCGCTCAACATCGACGCATCCGGTGAGCCGCAGCGCGCGCTCGGCGTACTCGTCAGCGGCCACTATTTCGACGCCCTGCAGGTACGCGCCTATCGAGGTCGCGTGCTCGACGCGAACGACGATCGCAGCGGCGCCGCACCCGCGGTCGTGGCGACCTACGCCGGTTGGCGCAAGTATTTCGACGGCGACGAGGCCATCGTCGGCAAGCCGGTGTCGATCAACGGGCACGCCTTCACCCTGGTCGGCGTGACCGATCCGGATTTTCACGGCACCATCGCCCTGCTCACTCCCGCGTTCTACGCTCCGCTGCATCAATTGCCGCTGCTCAAGCCGGGCTCGGCGAAACTGCTCGATAGTCGCGAATCGAGCTGGCTTTCCCTCGGTGCGCGACTTGCGACAGGCACCAGCCCGGCGCTGGCCGCACGGCAACTGTCGGCAATCGCGGTCCAGCTCGCCAGCGAGTATCCGCGCCCGAATCGGCACGGGCGCATCGGTATCGACGTGTTTCCGCTGCGCGCCGTACCGGCCTTTCTGCGCGGTGGCCTCATCGCGTTTTCCGTGCTGCTGTTCGCGCTCGTCTCACTGCTGTTGCTGGTCGCCTGCGTCAACGTGGCTTCGATGCTGCTGGCGCGCGGCGAGAATCGGCGGCACGAAATTGCGGTGCGCTATGTGCTCGGCGCCCGCCGCAGCCATGTGATTGCGCAACTTCTGACCGAGAGCCTGTTGCTGTCGTTGGCTGCGTGCGCCATCGGCGTCGCGCTCAGCGCCGCATGCTGCCGCCTGCTCGCGCATCTCGACCTGCCGACGCCGGTACCGGTATCCGTGCAGATTTCGCTCAACGCCACGGCACTGTGGTTCGCTTTCGCTTGCGCCGTCTTGACCGCCCTGGCC
>JBAVZT010000428.1:0-2478 GCA_049588955.1 Rhodanobacteraceae bacterium
TGCTGACGGTCGCGCTCGCGGTTATCCTGATCGCAGCTCTGCTTGATCACGGAGAACTTGCGTTCGCGCGCACGCGCAATGCGCTGCGCGGCGCGCAAGCCAATGCTTATGCGCTGGGCCTGGAAGCCTACGCGGCCGAGGTGCTCGCAAAGGATTGGGCGCAAAGCCGGCAAATCGATACCCATGGCGATATCTGGGCGCTGCCGCTGCCGCCGCAACCGGTTCCGGGAGGCACGATCGGTGCGACCATGCGTGATCTCAATGGCTGCTTCAACCTCAACAATCTGGCGCCGGCCGACAGCGCGCATGTCGCCTGGCTCGGCATGTTCCGCCGCCTGCTCACGATTGAGGGCCTGGATCCGGGGCTGGCCGATGCGGTCGTCGACTGGCTCGATCCGGATCCGGAAGTCAGCAGCAACAGCGGCGCCGAAGACACGTTTTATCTGGCATCGCCGACACCCTATCGCGCGGCCAACCGCAGCTTCGCGCATGTATCGGAATTGCGTCTGGTGCGCGGCTTCGACGGTGCAGCCTACGCGCGTATCGCCCCGTTCGTATGCGCGTTACCGACCGGATCGTTGCTCAACCTCAACACCGCGAACGTGCCCGTGCTCGAGAGCCTGAATGCGCACATCGGCCAGTCGACGGCCGAGCGTTTGTGGAACAATGGCGATGCCCGGTGGCAGAGCCTGAGCGAATTCACCGCACAACTCACCCGGCAGGGGCTGCCGCCGCTCGATCCGTCGCTGCTCTCGCAGGTGGGCGTCACCAGCAACTATTTCATTGCGCGCGGCGACATAACCCTCGATGACATCCCGCTGACGTTCTACAGCCTGATCCAGCGCGATGGCGGCCGCATCGAAGTGCTCGAGCGCAGCCGTGGGAGCGACGATGCGCTGACGCAGGCGGCCCTCGATGCGGCCGCCACCGGTCCTTGAGTCGCCGCGCAATGTGGATGCCGACTACAATCGGCCATTCGCGATTGCCGCCGGCTCCAACTGGCGCCGGATACGATTGCCACGGAATGACGCATGTCCGATAGCTTGCTGATCCGCTTCTCTCGTGACGGCACCTTGAGCTGGCTGCGCCGGAGTGCCGATGGTCGCGTGCTTTGCGCGACGACGGCCGGTGCGCCACCCGCTACCGTACTCGCCTCGGTGCAGGAGGTCGTCGTGCTGGTACCCGCCGACCAGGTCCTGCTGACGCGAGCGACGCTGCACGCGCGAAATCGCGCGCAGCTGCAAAAGGCGGTGCCATTCGCGATCGAGGATCAGCTGCTGACTCCGGTCGAGGATCTGCATTTCGCGATGACGCCGGGCGATGCCGACGAGATCGGTGTCGCCGTGGTGTCAAGGGCGACGTTGCGCGCCTGGCTTGATCATCTCGCCGAAGCCGGCATCCAGCCCGATCGGATCGTGCCGGAATCGCTCGCTCTGGTGTCGGCGTCCGACACGGCGGTCGCGCTGATCGAGGATCACGGGGTCGTCGTGCGCCTCGCTCCGTGGTCGGCATTTGCCTGTGGCATCGGCGAGGTGTCCGGTTGGCTGGCTGCGTGCAGCGCGTCGCCGTTGCCCGCGCTCGAGGTGCACGATTTTCGTGCCGCTGCACGGCTCGATCTGCCGGTTCCGGTCGCGAGTTATCGCGAGCGCCAGACCGAACCGCTTGCCTTTCTCGCGCACGCCGCGTTGCAAGCGCGCATCAATCTGCTTGAAGGCGAATTCGCGCCGCACCATCGTCGCCAGCGCGGCTTGCGCTGGTGGCGGATCGCGGCGCTGCTCGCGGCCGCTGTGGTGTTGCTTGCCGGCATCGACCTGGTACTGGACGTGCTGCATCTGTCGCAGGATTCGGCGCGCCTGGAAAGTGCGATGCAGGCCGAAGTGCACAAGGCGTTCCCCGATATCGGTGCCGCCGAACTCGCGCGCATCAGCCCGGAGCAACTGGTGCGCAGCCGCCTCGATCGTCTGCGCGGTGGCGCCGAATCGAGCGGCCTGTTGCGCATGCTCGCCGCGATTGCGCCGGTACTAGGCAGCACGACGCGTATCCAGACGCGCGCAATCGAATACCGCAACGGCACGCTGGAACTCGGTCTGCGAACTCCGGATGTCGCCACGCTCGACAATCTGCGCGGCCGCTTTGCCGCGTTGCCCGGCCTCAAGGTCGAGGTCACCGGCGCGAGTCCGGGTGAGACCGGCGTGGATGGCCGCATTCGCATCAGCCGGGGCAGATCCTCATGATCGCGCAGTGGTGGAGGAATCTGGCCGCGCGCGAACGCCGCGTGTTCGGTGTTGGCGCCGTAATGACCGTGGTCCTGCTCGGCTGGGCCTTCGTGTGGCATCCGCTTGCCGCGCGACGCGCAGCGCTGTTGGAAAGCACGCAGTCCGACCGTGATGCGCTGGCGTACGTACGCGTCGCGACTGCCGAGGTCGACCATCTGCGAGCCGCCGGCGTGCGTTCGCGTTCGGGGCGACAGGGCAAGTC
>JBAVZT010000429.1:0-12640 GCA_049588955.1 Rhodanobacteraceae bacterium
GGTCCGACGCGATGACCGGCCTGCTGCCGGAATCGGTCGCGGCGCGACTCACGTTGTCGAGCCTGCCGCCGCTGCCGTTCGGCGCGTCGCTCAAGGGTCTGCTCGACTACCCCTACGGCTGCCTCGAGCAGACGACGAGCAAGGCCTGGGCCGCGCTGCTGCTCGACGACCAGACCGCCGCGACCCTGCACGTCGATGCGTTGACGCCGGCTGCGCGCACGCATCTGGTCGATACCTCGATCGCGCGCATCGGCGCGATGCAGATCGGATCCGGGCATTTCTCGATGTGGGGCGGCGACACCGGGGCCGACACGTTCCTGACGCCCTATGTGGTCGATTTCCTGCTCGACGCGCGAGACGCCGGATTCGCGGTTCCGAACGACGTGCTGCAAAAAGCGCTCAAGCGCCTCAACGATGATCTGCTCTCCGGCGGCCATCCGTACTACGCCTACGAGCACAGCGATCACCTGCGCTTCGCCGACGAGGCCTATTCGGGCTTCGTGCTCGCGCGCGTCAACCGCGCGCCGCTCGGCACCTTGCGTACCTTGTTCGACAACGAACGCGCGAAGTCGCTGACCGCGCTGCCACTGGTGCACCTCGGTATCGCCCTCAAACTGATGGGCGATCAGCCGCGCGCGGCGAAGGCGATCGACGAGGCGTTCGCGAAGAAGGTCGAGCGACCCGCCTGGCTCGGCGATTACGGATCGGATCTGCGTGACAGCGCGCTCATGATCGCGCTGGTGCATCGTTACGGACTCGACCAGCCCGTTTACGATGCGCGCGTCATTGCACTGGCGCGCGAACTCACCAACTCCGGGCACGCCAATACGAGCGATGCCGCGAACGCCAATGGCGGCTACCGCCGCATCTATCTCTCGACACAGGAGCAGATCGCGATCGCACGCCTCGGCAAGATGCTGATCAGGGACAGCCACGCGACCGTGCAAGGCACGCTCGCGATAGGCGGCAACACCACGCCGATCACGCCCGACGTGCTCTGGAGCCGTGACTTCGGCGCGACCGCGCTGCATGAAGGCGTGCGCGTGACGCCCGAAGGCACGCCGCCGATTTACATCGCGACCGATATCGCCGGCGTGCCGAAAACCGCGCCTGCAGCGGACGATCACTACGTCGCAATCAAACGCACCTTCTACACACTCGACGGCAAGCCGTGGACGCCGGCTCCGCTCAAGGAAGGCGATGCGCTGATTGTCGGACTGAGTCTCGAAGCGCGCGAGGCCATGCCGAATGCGTTGCTGACCGATCTCCTGCCCGGCGGTGTCGAAATCGAGAACTTCAACCTGACCGACGCCAAACAGTGGACCAACGTCGTCGTCAACGGCATCACGTTGTCCGATCGCAGCCAGGCCGCCGACGTCGCCCACGAGGAGTTCCGCGACGACCGCTACGTCGCCGCGCTCAAGCTCGACAAAGGCCAGAGCGCGAACGTGTTCTATCTCGTGCGCGCGGTGTCGCCCGGCACTTACCTGCTGCCACCACCGCTGGTCGAGGACATGTATCGCCCCGAGGTGCGCGGCGTCGGCACCAGCACGCCGAAGGCCATCGAAGTCGTCGAACCTTGAGCGCCTGAAAGCGGCGGTGCTTTCCGGCACCCTCGCACATCGCGTGCCTGCGGCGTCCGGTCGCTTTCGCGCGCCACCCTTTTTATCGTCGCCTGACCACCGACGACAGCGATGCGCCGGTTTCCCGCCCGGCTGGCGCACCTTCGCGCAGCGATTCACCCGACATACACCGCGGCCTTGGATTATGCGCGGTGCAGTGATGCACTCGGAATGTCCTTTTCCCCCACTCCGGAGCACACGATGCGTCGCCTTGTCCCATTCCTGTCGTTCGCCGTCGCGATGACCGGCCTGCTGACCGCACAGCACGCACGCGCCGACGATGATCGCTTCACGCTCCGCCTCGGCGCGATGCAGGTCGGTGGCGACATCGGCCTCGACGGCGCAGTGAACGTCGCCGGCGACAGTTACCGCTTTTCCAGCGGCCGTCTCTATTTCGACCACCGGACCGTGGCGCGAGTGGAAGGCACGTTCCATTTCAGCGAGCACAATCGTCTGCTGTTCAACTATTTCCGCTACGACCGCGACCGCCGCTACGCGCTCGACAACGACGCCACCTTCGGCGATATCACGATCCCGGCCGGCAGCGCGGCGAAGTTCGGGGCGAAGTTCGATCTCGGCAGCCTTGTCTACGATTACGCGCTGGTCGAAACCCCGACCGTGAGCGTCGGCATGCAGATCGGCGCGGAATGGGCCAACCTCGAAGGCAACGTTCAGGCCAGCGACGGCACCCACAGCTTCAGCAGCCGCGAAGGCAAAACCGGCGCAGCCCCCGTCGTCGGCCTTCGACTGTCCGCCAATACCGTGGATCACCGCTGGGGATTCGTTACCCAGGGCCAGTACCTCGATGCCGACTGGGGCAGCTTCAACGGCTACGGCGGCAAGCTGAGCCGCGCGAATGTGCTGGCCGAATACCGCTTCACCCGGAACCTCGGCGTGTACGCCGGCTACGACTGGTTCAAACTCAACATCAGGCGCGACTTCGATATCGCCCGTGTCGGTCTCGCCCTGCGCTTCAACGGACCGACTGCGGGCGTCGTGTTCGCGTTCTGACCCTGTGCGAATCGCCGCACGCTGCACGCCGCACACCGCTGCGCGAAGACAAGTGATCGCTGAAGACAATGTCCCAAGCCATTGAAAAAAAAGAATCATCGGCTTGACTAGCCCACCCGTTTCCTGAACGATGCGGTGCTATACCTCGGGTCCGAAATCCTAATTGTAGTCAGGCGACCGAGAGAGCGCGTCGGAACGATTACGTACTATGGATACGTATCGCCGAGACGGTGGGCCAAGGCGAGAGCTGGGCACGGATCAACTTGTGCTGCAGCAAGGATCAGAAGGGTGGCAAGTCGTGTGGCGGTATATCCAATTCCAGCCAGCCGGCGAAGCGGCCCGCGTGCAACCAGATGCCTGACTCCTGTTGCCGACCGCTTGTCTCTAGCTTTTGGCGTTGGCACCAAGGGGAACGAAATGAGTGAGCTTGATCGCGGACAGCTCCTGTGCGTGCAATGCGACGATCTACCCTGGAAGCCGTCGACATTCGCCGCTGGAGTCTTTGTCAAGGACGTTGCCGTTACTGATGGCCTGGAGATGCAGATTCTCCAATTCGAGCCCGGCGCGCGGCTTCCTCTCCACAAGCATGAATGCCCGGAGTTCATATACGTGCTCGATGGCGAACTGATGGTGGGCGGCCAACGTCTGGGACCTGGATGGGCCAGCGTCGCTGGTGTCGGGTCTGTACATTCGGACGTTCATTCCGAAACGGGTTGTGTGTTTGTGCTCGTGGATCGACCTCTGTAAGAGCAGGCCTTCCAATGCAGCTCAAGCTGTCAACCAATCATGATGCCGGGCGCCACGGCCGCACGTACCGTGCGCTGACTCAGGCGTTGGGCGTCCAGAACAAGAACCGATGAAAGGGGAGCAAGAAGGTGAATTCGATCAGCACCCAAAGCGAGTCACAACGCACGGCTGCGAGAGTCGCGGGGTTCGCTTTCCTGTTCGCGATCGTGATCGTGATCCTTGCGAATTATGGCATCAACTTTCGCCTCATCGTTCCCGACAATGCCGTGGCTACGGCGCGGAACGTGGTGGCGCATGCAACACTGATTCGTCTCAATGTTGTATGCAATCTGATCTACGTCGTGACGGTGCTGATGCTGCTCGCGGCGCTCTATGTGATCCTCCAGCCGGTCAACCGGATCCTTGCCCTGGTTGCGACTTTCTGCAGGCTGATCCTTGCGTTGATGTGGGCTGTGACCGCGCTCAACACGCTGGGTGCTCTGCGGCTGCTGGGTAACGCTGCTTACCTGCCGGTGTTCCAGGCAAACCAGTTGCAGACCTTGGCGAGGCTGCACATCGCCTCGAGCCATGACGCGTACTACGTCGGCTTGCCGTTCTGGGCGTTGGCTTCGACGGTTTGCAGCTACCTGTGGTTCAAGTCGAGGTATATCCCACGCGCATTGGCGGTCCTCGGGTTGATCTCATCCGCGTGGTGCGTGATCTGTGCGTTCGCTTTCATCGTGTTCCCGCACTTCGATGCCTCAGTCAACGCATACTGGTTCGACTCGCCCATGGTCCTCTTCGAAATGGCATTGGGCCTCTGGCTTCTGTTCAAGGGCTTGCGGCCAGCCGGGACGATTCGGCTCGACGAAGCGGATGATCGAACGTCGGACACAAGCCGGTGACACCACCTGAACCGTGCTCAGTTCCGACGCCATGGTTCGGTTTGTCCCAAATCGGGCATGCACCATGCGAATACAATTAACGACCTCGCCTGCCGAAGAAGACCTGAAGACAATCAGTCTGGGAATACAATCCTGCAACCAAAAACACATGCCGAACGATTGGGTTTTTGAGAAGGATACCAAGTTCGCGCTCTTCGCCAGAGATGATGAAGGCGACATAGTTGGAGGTATCAGAGCAAGGGCGTTCTGGAATTACTGTATTGTCGAACTGCTCTGGTTGACCGAGCGAGTGCGCGGTCGAGGCGTCGGCACCCAGCTGGTAAAAGCGGCAGAACGTCACGCGGTTGAAAAAGGTTTCGGGTACATGCGAACAGAAACTCTCGATTTTCAGGCAAGGCCTTTTTACGAGAAGCTGGGTTATCGCGTTTTCGGCGAGCTCAAGGACTGTCCCAAAGGTCACACGACGTATTGTCTGGTCAAAAAGTTATAGAAAGGCAAGACTGATTCGCCACGTCCCTTCGCCGGACGGTCGAAGCGCTCTGACGCAGACTGACCGAAGCGTGTCGATGAACATGAACGTTGCACTCAGAAACGGGAGGAGAACAATGGAAAAGGCGTTCAGGAATTGCCAGAGTTGCGGCATGCCGCTCAAACGCGACGAGAAAGGCGGCGGCAGTAACGCAGATGGCTCAAGCAGCCGGAGGTATTGCAGCCACTGCTACGAGAACGGCGAGTTTACCCAGCCGGACATCACCGTCGAACAGATGCAGGCGTTGGTGAGGAAGAAGCTCGGGGAGATGAAGCTTCCCGGCTTCCTCACCGGGTTCTTTACGCGCGGTATTCCAAAGCTGGCTCGCTGGCGGCAGCAGATGTAGGGACATCGCCGGCAAGACGCGCATCGGCCTGCGAACGATGCGCTTCCATGTCGGTGGTCAAGGCAATCACCGATGCACGCGCAAAAAAGGGGAATGGAGATGAACGCGATACCGAAATGGTTCAAGCCGGTAGCGGTTGTTGCGCTCTTGTGGAACCTGCTGGGCTGTGCCGCCTTTCTCGTGGATTTCCGGATGACGCCCGAAGATGTCGCGAAACTGAGCGCCGCACAGCAGGCCATGCATGCGGCTCGACCCGCCTGGTCCGTGGCTGCCACCGCCATTGCCGTGCTTGCCGGCGCGACGGGCTGCATCGGACTGATCCTTGGCAGGCGGTGGTCTTATCCGTTGCTCGCGCTGTCGCTGCTCGGCGTGATCCTTCAGGACATCTATCTGTTCGCCATGAGTGGTGCAGCGTCACAAGCAGGCGCTGCGGCATTCATTCTGCAGGCCATCGTGCTGGCTGTCGCGGTCGGACTGGTATTGCTCGCTCGCAAGGCCATCGGCAATGGCTGGCTTTCGTAGTGGTGAGTACGCACCGAATGGGAGGTTCTCGATGATCAAGCCCTTTACGTCCATCACCGTCGTCGTTCTTGTATTGTTCGCGCTCGTGCATCTGCTGCGCCTGTTCGTCGGCTGGCCCGTGTATGTCAATGGGGTCGCCATGCCGCTCTGGATCAGCGTTATCGCCTTCGTGGTCGCGCTGGGTCTCGCGACCATGGTCTGGAAAGAACGTGGCCGGTGACAGCCGCGCCCCCAATCACTTTCCGGCGCGGGATGGAACGGCCTGTGCCGTTTAGGGACCCTCTGATCAACCTGACGCAGCTGTCACCCTGTCTGTCTGTGTGCAGATCGCGGCGCGTTGGCGCAGGAAGACTGGCCGTCTTTCAAGCCAGCGCAACAACGAGCTGCGCGCAGACAGACATGGCCTATCATACGAATATTCAAGGTAAAGGTGGCTTTCAGAAGGCCCTCCAGCCGAAGCGCACGTCTTGCCAAGGACAGCCTTCACTTCGCCGTGCGGCACGACCGGCGAACCTTCTGAAACCCATGACAACTGTGCCAGGTCGATCAGAGGGGCCTTAGCGGGTGAGGTAGTAGAGCGCGAACTGCTGCCCGGCGTCGGTCCACACGCGTTCGACCTGCAATCCCGCGCGCTCGGCCATGCGGGAAAAATCGTCGGTCGAGTACTTGCAACTGTATTCGACCAGGATCGGCTCGTCGGCGGCGAAATCGAACTGCGCGCCGTGGATGTGCACGCTTTGCGCGCGGCGGCTGACGAGCTGCGTCTCGATGCGACAGGCCATCGGGTTGTAGCGTGCGTGATGGCGGAATTGCGAGACGTCGAAGTCGGCACCGAGTTCGCGATTGAAACGGACCAGCATGTTCGACGTGAACTCGGCAGTGACGCCGGCCGCATCGTTGTATGCCGCTTCCATCACCGCCACGTCCTTCCTGAGATCCGCGCCGATCAGCGCTGCGCCGTTCACGCCCATTTGCTCGTGCATCTCGCGCAACAGGGAAACCGCATCGCGGGTCACGAAGTTGCCGATCGTCGAGCCCGGAAAATACACCAGCGTACGTCGCGGCCGTCGCTGCGGTTCCGGCAATACGATGCGCTCGGTAAAATCCGCGCACACCGGCAGCATCTCGATGTGCGGAAACTCCGGCGCGAGCGCAGCGACACTTTCGGTCAGCGCCGCTCGCGAAATTTCGACCGGCACGTAGGCCACCGGCGCGTCGAGACTGCTCAGAAGCAGACGCGTTTTCTGGCCGCTGCCGCTGCCGTATTCGACCACCAGCGCCTCGGAACCGACAACCTTGGCCATATCGGCCACGTGTTCCCGCATCAACGCCAGTTCCGCGCGCGTCAGGTAGTACTCGGGCTGCTCGCAGATCTGCTCGAACAGGGCCGAGCCGCGAGCATCGTAGAAATATCGCGACGAAAGCCGCTTGGGTATGAGGCGAAGGCCGGCGCACACGTCGGCCAGAATGTCATCCTCGCTCGGGTGGCGATCTTCGAGGTCGACTGCGCGCAATGAGCTGCTCATGCATCTCTCCCAAGCCTGAATCCCATGAATTGCCAGCGATCGGCAGGACCGAAAAAGTTGCGATAGCTCGCGCGCACGTGTTCGGACGGAGTGGCACAGGAACCGCCGCGCAACACCCACTGCCCGCACATGAACTTGCCGTTGTACTCGCCGAGCGAGCCCCTCAATGGACGAAATCCCGGGTAGCTGACGTAGGGGCTGGACGTCCATTCCCACACATCCCCGAACATCTGCTGTGCCGTCGCATCGCCGGCGGTGCGGCCTGCGGCCTGCGGAAGCAGTCGGCCCGAATCGAGGAAGTTTCCGTTCCTGTCCGGTTGCGCCGTTGCCAGACTCTCCCACTCGAACTCGGTCGGCAACCGCGAACCGGCCCAGCGTGCGAAGGCGTCGGCCTCGTAGAAACTCACGTGACTGACCGGTGCGTTCGGATCGATTTCGCGGCGCCCGCCAAGGGTGAACTCGGTTGTGCCGTCGTCGGACCAGTACAGCGGGCGCTTCCACTCGCGCGCCTGCACGACATCCCAGCCATCCGACATCCACAGTGCGGCAGTCGAATAACCCCCGTCGCGAACAAACTCGGCGTATTCGCCGTTGGTCACGGGCCGGTTCGCGACGGCATGCGGATGCAACAGTGCCTGGTGACGCGGACGTTCATTGTCGAAGGAGAAACCGCCAGCATCGGCACCGATGTCGACGACGCCCTCGCGTCCGCGCACGAAATCGAGCGGTGCCGGGTCCTCCGAAGCGATCGCGACCGTTTCGCGAAATACCGGTTCGAGCGGATTGACCGAAAATACATGCTTGATGTCGGTCAGCAGCAATTCCTGATGTTGCTGTTCATGATTCAGTCCGAGTGTGACCAGGTCGGCGAATGCCGAATCGGAATCGACATTCAACTGATGCTGCATGCGCTCATCGACACGCGCGCGGTAGTCGATCACCTCGGCAAGCGTCGGCCGCGACAACAACCCGCGCTCGCGGCGCGCATGCATCGGACCGACACTTTGGTAGTACGAGTTGAACAGATACAGCCAGTCCGGATGCACCGGGCGGTAGCCCGCACGCGCGCCGAGTACGAACTGCTCGAAAAACCAGGTCGTATGCGCCAGATGCCACTTGGTCGGGCTGACCTCGGCAATCGTCTGCACCACCGTGTCCTCGGCGGAAAGACTGGCGCACAGGTCACGCGTGCCATTGCGCACACGCGTGTAACGAGTCCCCAGCGACTCCGGCCGAGTCGTCCTCGGGGCTGGCGTCGCATCGAAGTTCATGCGTTGGCGCCCATGATCAGCAAGCCTCGATTGTCGCCGGGTCCGGCTGAACCCGACCCTGATGCCGCGCTGATACCAGCACAACCGCAGGAAGCGCTGCATGCAAGTCAGCCACAAAAAAACCCGGATGTCTCCATCCGGGTTTTCCTGTACTACGAGGCAATCAGGGTTACAGCGGCTGAACCTGGTCAGCCTGCAGCCCCTTCTGTCCTTTGACGACAACGAAGCTCACGCGCTGGCCTTCCTGCAACGATTTGAAACCGCTGCCCTGGATGGCACGAAAATGGACGAACAAATCATCGCCACTTTCCGGCGTAATGAAGCCAAAACCCTTGGCGTCATTGAACCACTTCACGGTGCCGTTTTGACGTTCCGACATATCTTAAACTCCTTGAAACAGACAAGAAAATCCACGACCACGGGACATCCGGGCCGAGACTGAGGTTGCAGGGAGCAAGCGAGACGGAACGATGCAGTGGATCAATGGATCGACCTCATCGGGCCACGATTCACAGTGACCCTAGCAACACAGTGGCGCCAACCTACACGATCCTGAACGGGAAATCCACCGTTATTTCAAACGAATAGGCCTGGAGCGGATGCGCGTGGATCAGGCCCTCTTCGGCGCGGCGTCGGCTCGCCGCGAACGGCTTGGGAACCGGTGACCGTGGGGAAGCCTCGTGCCCGTTGAGGCGCGCGCAGCCTGCTAGACTGGCCGCCCCCCCGCGGGAGCGAGCATGGCCAAGCCCAACTACCAATTCGAGAAACGCCAGCGAGACCTGGCCAAGAAGAAAAAACAGGAGGAGAAGCGCCTGAGGAAACAGCACAGCAAGGATGCCCAGGCCTCCGAGCCGGCAGCAGAGGCGCCGGAAACCGAGTCCTCGAATTCGCAGGAATAATCTGCGCCCAAGCCGGCAAGCATCAGCCGAAGGCGTGCCTGTTGCACCGCCGAGACGACGTGCCCGGGAAAGCCCCGCCATTTCCGGCCTCCGCTTCTTTCGCGCGACCCGGGCCCATTGCGCGGATTGCGCCACACTTCCATTCGCAGGCGGCTCTCGCCACAGTGTTAGATCGGGCAGCTTCTCAGCCTTTGGGCTGATTGATCTGATCGTGAGCGTTCAGATGGCCAGGTGCCGCGTCAGGCGGAGCTTCGTGCGCTCGAAATGCCTGGACATCCGCAGCGGCCGTCCCCGGGTCGGGGCGACCACCCGCGTTCGGCCATGGAGGAGCGGCTCGCGCGCGGCGCTGCTTCGCCTCGACCAGCTTGCGCATGTTGGCAATCGCCTTTTTCTTCGAAACCTTGCGCGGCGCGACGCGCTTGCGCTTGGCAGTCTTCGATTGCGTTGCCGTCGACTTCGCCAGCGAGCGCTTCGCCGAACGGGCAGTCGGCTTTGCCGGTGCGGTACGCGCCGACTTGCGCGCCGACCGCTTCGCAGCCATTTCTTTGGTCTTGCGCGTCGATGGTCGCGCGGCACCGACACCGGATTTGCGCGTTTTCCCGGCGGCTGTTTTTTTTCGGGCCGCCCCGGGCGTGGCGACGCCCGAGGATCCCCTGCGTTGGGTGATGGTATCCGCCCCTCTCCCCTTTCGTGGCGGCTTCCGTGCCTTGGGTGCGGCGCTGCTTGCGGACGCCCTCGAACGCGCTGGCGTCCTGCCGGTGGAGGTGGCCCCGCCGCGCCCCGCAGATTTCACCGCTGCTGTCTTTTTCTTTCGCGGGCTGCCGGCCTTGCTTCGCCTCCGGCTCGGGGCATTGCCCGTCGTCGCGGACGGTGACTTGCGGGTTCTGGTGCTTGTCACTGGCATGCTATCGCTCCCGTCTGGGAAGTCGGCGGATCGATTCGCGATCATCAATAGCACGCGAAACGTTTACCGCAGCCAACCGGATGCAACCAGCGCGGTTTTTTTGGAGGCGCAAGACGGTGCCCGTGCATCGCCTCGCTAACCCAGGCCCGGATGCAGCAACCGACCGAGAAATGCTGCGGGCACGCGCGGCTCCATGATGATCGTGAACACGACCCCGTACAACGCGCCCCACAGATGCGCGCTGTGGTTGATCCGGCCGGCGCTGCGCCGATCCATCACGATCGTGTAGGCAAGGTAGACCACCGCAAACACGATTGCCGGAACCGGCAGAACGAACACGTAGATGGTCGCCCACGGTTGCAGCAGGATGAAGGCAAACAGGACCGAGGATACCGCGCCGGAAGCGCCCAGACTGCGGTAGGTAGGATCGTGTCTGTGCTTGACGTAGGTCGGCAGTATCGATGCCAGCAGCGCGGAAAGATAGAACGCCGCAAACCCGACCTGCCCGATGTACGAAGCGAAGAAGCGCTCCATCGTGCCGCCGAAAAAGTACAACGTGAACATGTTGAACAACAGATGCTGTCCGTCGGCATGAACGAATCCGTAGGTGACGAGCCGATAGACCTCGCCTTTGTTGGCCACTGCAGGCGGCCACAAGATCAGCCGTTCGATCAGGCTGCGATTGCCGAATGCGGCCAGCGAGACCAGGCAGGTGATGGCTATGATGCTGATGGTGACGAGCATGCCTTTCCTTGGAGACAGATGTGTTCGTGTGAGTCGCGACCGCGGCCGCTGCCACGATCATACGACGGAATGGCGGGCCGCCGGCCCGCCATGGCAATGTCGAATCATTGAGGTGTGCCGGTGTCACGTGGATTGAGCACTTCGGCATGTTACTGTCGCGCCGTGTAGCGACCGACGACGCCATTTCCGAGCCCGTCGGAGCGCCGAGTTCCTGCTGGAGACGATGTCATGCCCACTTCCAGACCACGCACCATTCTTCGTTGCGGCGTCATTGCGATCGCGCTGGCGTTGGCAATCATTTCGCCCTCGGGCGCCGCCACGCAGACTCGCGTGGACGGCGTGTGGCAAACGAATGCAAAAACCGCCGAACTGGCCGTGCTCAAGCGCGCGGACTTTCCGCAGGCCCTTGTCGCGACGACACGATTCGCGCCGGTCGAGGCAAGCCGCGTGCAGCGTGTGCTGGGCAAGCAGCACCAGTCCGGCCCGTTGCAGATCGGCATCGCGCGAGACCTGGCGACCGAATCGGACAGCCCGGCCGTACCCGACCTGCACTGGCTGCCGGCCGCCGGCGGCGGTCAGGTTGCCCGCATGGAAGTCACTTCCCCGGAGGCACGAGCGCTGCGCGTGGGCATCCGGGTGGACGCGATTGCCGACGGCGTCGAGTTGCGCGTATTTGGTTCGGTCGAACCGGGTCGCATTGTCGGCGCGATCACCGCAACGCAGATTCGCGCCTCGCTGGTCGATGGTCGGGTGTACTGGACACCGCATACGGATGGCGAGACCCAGACTCTGGAATGGTACGTGCCCGCCGGCCATGCGACGACCGGGTTGCGCATTCGCCTGACCGGCGTCTCGCACATGCTGACCGCGGCCGAAGACGGTTTCGTGATGCCGAAAGCGGCGTGCAGCGACGGGACCGGACCCAAC
The DNA here is from genome assembly GCA_049588955.1 of Rhodanobacteraceae bacterium. Classification (GTDB taxonomy): domain Bacteria; phylum Pseudomonadota; class Gammaproteobacteria; order Xanthomonadales; family Rhodanobacteraceae; genus Dokdonella_A. The sequence goes on from JBAVZT010000429.1 coordinate 11,933, forward strand.
TGCGCCGCCCCCTGCGAAGTCGATGCGGTGTGCGATGACAATCTGGGTTCGGGCTACCAGGCGAGCGTCTCCTCGGTGGCCTTGATGGAGTTCATGGACAACGGCAGCGGATTCCTGTGCACCGGCACACTGCTCGATGACACGGTGAATTCGCGCACTCCTTACGTTTATTCGGCCAACCACTGCATCGGTGATCAGGCCAGCGCAAGCACGCTCAATACCTTCTGGTTCGCCCAGAACACGAATTGCGGCGGCCCAATCGTTCCGCCGCCGACACTCACCGAACTCACCAACGGTTCGGATCTGCTTTACGGCGATGCTTCCTCCGACGTGACGCTGCTGCGCCTGCGCGACACGCCACCCGATGGTGCCTTCTTCGCGGGCTGGGATGCGAGCCATCTCGCGCTCAATACGGGTATTGCCATTCTCCATCATCCCCTTGGCGATGGCACCAAGATCAGCCAGGGAACCGCGGCGCAATACATCAGCAGCGTGACGGTTCAGGATGATGGCTCGGTCATTCATGACCTCATCGGAGTCGGTTTCACCAGCGGCATCGTCGAGGGCGGCAGCAGCGGCTCGGGCCTGCTGACGCGCTCCGCCGACGGCAATTACCTGGTGCGCGGCGCCTTGTCGGTCAAGTTCCTGGATCTCGACTGTTCGGTGGTCGGACAGCCCTATGGTGGTGCCAACGGCGCTGCATTCTCC
>JBAVZT010000430.1:0-3045 GCA_049588955.1 Rhodanobacteraceae bacterium
ATCTGCTTGGCGCCGCGCTGCCCGGACTGCTCGAACACGCCGAGTTGTTCCTGCTCGGTGCCGGCAGCGACGCACATGCGATGTTCGGCCGGCGCGGCGTGCACGTATTGCTCGATTACCGACACGAAACCCTGCCGGCCCTGATCGAACGCCTGCGCCCGGATGCGGCCCTGCTGCTGCCGACCGTCGCTGAAACCTTCAGCTACACGCTGTCGGAATTGCGGGCGCTCGGGTTGCCGGTGATCGCAACCCGCGTGGGAGCATTGGCCGAGCGCGTCGACGATGGTGTGGATGGCTTTCTGGTCGAACCCGGTGCGCCCGCTGTGGTCGCGTGTGTCGCGAAGCTGGCGGCGGACGCGTCATCGTTGGCCAGCGTGCGTTCGACGCTGACCGACTGGCGCGAGTCCGATCCGATCGACACCGCCGAGCGCTACACGGCTGTCTTCGCGCTGGGCCGACGCGCGATTGCGCGCTACCCGCTCGCGGCGCCCGATGCACGCACACTCGAGATGGCCGATCTTGTCGAGCGCATCCGCAGCGCACACGAACGCGAAAATGCGCTTGCCCGCGAAGTGGCATTGCTTGGCGCAGAATCGGATCGTCGTGGCGAGTGGGGACATGCGCTGGACGCCGAACTCGCCGAACGCACGCGTTGGGCATTGGCGCTCAATGCCGAACTGGAAGACATCAAGCCGCGTTACGAGCAGATGCTTGCGAGCCGGTCCTGGCGTCTGACCGCCCCGTTGCGTGCACGCGCGGCACAAATGCGCGCACTTTCCGCTGGCGCGACGTTTCGCACGATGCGTCTGCGCAATGTCCTGCGACGGGTGCGCGGCAGTCTCGCGCAGCGCGGTGTGACCGCGACGTTCAGACGCGTCGCGCAGGAGCTGCGCATCGGCAAGCCGCAGGCCGCGCATCGCATCGTGGCCGCGCCACGCGAAGATTTCGCACCGTTCACGCTGCCAACCAGCGACACGCCACGCGTGTCGATCATCGTTCCGGTGTTCAACCAGATCGCCTACACCACGGCGTGCCTTCGATCGCTGGCCGAACACGCCGGTGCGATCGCGTTCGAGGTCATCGTGGTCAATGACGCGTCGAATGACGCGACCGAACGTCGTCTTGGCAATGTCGGCGGACTGCGCATCATGCGCAACATTGAAAATGTCGGCTTCGTTGGTTCCTGCAACGCGGGCGCGGCATCCGCACGCGGTGAATTTGTGCTGTTCCTCAACAACGACACGGTTGTTACGGCGGGCTGGCTCGAAAGCCTGCTGCGCTGTTTCGACGAAGAACCCGATTGCGGTCTGGTCGGCGCAAAACTGGTGTATCCGGACGGGCGCCTTCAGGAAGCCGGCGGCATCGTGTTCAACGACGGCTCGGCCTGGAATTACGGTCGGTTCGAGGATCCGCTCGATCCTCGCTTCAATTTTCGCCGCGAGGTGGATTACTGCTCGGGCGCCGCCATCGTGCTGCGCCGTGACGTGTTCGACCGGCTCGGCGGATTCGACGCGCGCTATGCTCCGGCCTACTACGAAGATACCGACTTGGCGTTCAAAACGCGTGCGGCCGGACTCAAGCCATTCTACGAGTCAGCCGCGACGGTGGTGCATTTCGAAGGAATTACCGGCGGCACCGATACCGGCAGCGGAATCAAGCGGCATCAGGTGATCAACCGCGATGCGTTTCTGGCCAAATGGAAGCATGCGCTGGTTTCCCTGCCCGACCCGGGGACAAGAATTGCGCTCGCGGCGACTTGGCGCGCAACCAAACGCGTGCTGATCATCGACGCGACCACACCGACCCCGGACATGGATTCGGGTTCGCTGCGCATGACCAATCTGATGCGGCTCCTGCACCGGCGGGGTTGCCAGGTGACCTTTCTGCCCGACAACCGCGCCTGGATAGAACGCTATACGCCGGCCTTGCAGGCGCTCGGAGTCGAGACGCTGTATCACCCGTTCGTGGCCGATCCGATCGCGCTGCTGCGCGAACGCGGCGCCGAGTTCGATGTGATCATGCTGTCGCGACACTATGTGGCGGCCGGCTATGTCGGCCTTGCGCGACTCTACGCGCCGCGCGCGCGGCTCGTGTTCGACACCGTCGATCTGCACTATCTGCGGGAGCAGCGCGCGGCCGAACTCGAAGGCCGGCCGGAGCTCGCGCGTCACGTGGCGGCGACGCGCGCGCAGGAACTCAAGATCATGCGCGAATGCGATATCACTCTGGTGGTCAGCCCGGCCGAACAGGAGTTGCTCGCGGTCGACGCAGCCAACGTCAAGGTGGAGGTGCTGAGCAACATACATGCGATCCATGGATGCCGAGCGCCGTTCGATCGCCGCCGTGATCTGATTTTCGTCGGCGGCTTCCAGCATCCCCCCAACATCGACGCCGTCGAATGGCTGGTGCGCGATATCCTGCCGCTGGTCGAGCCCGAACTGCCCGGCGTGCGCGTGCACGTGATAGGCAGTCGCGTCACCGCAGCCATCGAAGCGCTCAACAGCGAGTCGGTGCGCATCCACGGCTACGTGGAAGACATTGCTCCTTACATGGACGGCTGCCGCGTGGCGCTCGCGCCATTGCGCTACGGCGCCGGCGTCAAGGGCAAGGTGAATCTCGCGATGAGTTACGGCTTGCCGGTAGTCGCAACATCGTCGGCGGTCGAAGGCATGCACGCGCATGCCGGCAAGGACGTGCTGGTGGCCGACGACCCAGGCGAGTTCGCCGCCTGCATCGTTCGCTTGTACAACGACGAGGTGCTGTGGCAGCGACTGTCGAGCAACGGCCTCGACAACGTGCGCCAGCATTTTTCGTTCGATGCCGCGCAAGCCGTCGTCGACCGGGTATTCGGCCTCTGATTTTTTCGGCGCGGCCGGAACCCGTGCGGTTGGGCCGGTGGCGATGGGTATCGCTGCGCTCAACCCATCCCACGCAGTTTGCTTCGCTTCTCTCGCCCGATGCTGTTCTGTCGCAGGGGTTCCGCTCGCCTCGGCGGCGAGCGGGTTCCTTTTGGCATTCCCCAAAAGGAACCAAAAGGTCTAGTGC